>NZ_BBMY01000070.1 GCF_000759775.1 Escherichia albertii NBRC 107761 = DSM 17582 | reverse complement strand
CACCTGACAATTCAACAGTCGGGAACGCTAATACGCTGCTGACTATGCCTTCAACACCAGATTTTTTGTCCTAACCCGATAGCGTATGAGATATCTTTTAACGCAAATAAACCAATCCATTATGGTTAGGTAAAAAAATAATGTAATTATTCTGAGGGCGTAACATTGATCGTTATCAATTAAGATTTGAAAGCGGGAAATTTAAGATGGAGTGATATCTATTATCATTTGAAATTAATTTTCCTTAATCAACAATTATTTGTGACGCACATTCCAGAAAGAGAAAATACAGCCCTCGCTATAAAATTAAATATATACCGAAACTCATATGATTTCCCTTATTGCTATTTATGAAAAAAAGAAATCATAAAACGCTTAAATAAAAAATAGGGATGACGCATTGAGCGCCTCCCTGAACGTTTATTTCACCAATGCGTTAATCACCGTTTCCATCGCCTGCTTCTCCAGGTCGCTACGTTGAATGCGTTTATTGGCTAACGCCGTACGCAATACTCCCGCGATGACAATGTGCCTGGGCTCTTGTCCCAGATCGCGCATCTCCAGCACGACTTTACCCACAACTCTGCACATTTCGCGGTACAGTTCGTCATCTTTTGTCCGGTCGCTCATTATTTTCACCCATTTATCGTACCAACTATCAGCATATCTCAGTCTCTCCAGTTAAACAAAAAAACAAATAAAATCAAATAAATAACACAATGAATTATTTTATTCACATCAATTAAGTCATGATATATTCACATTCTGGTTTGCCGCTGTCATGCCTTCCGCTCTATCCCGTTGCGCAAATAGCAATAGTTTTGCGCAATCTATTACCGGAAACGTTAAATCTTTGATAACAATTTACTGTGTATAAGCATGAGTGTTTTTTGAAACGCTGTTTTTGTTTTCCTTTTGGATTAAATTCAGCGTATAATGCGCGCCAATTGACTCTTGAATGGTTTCAGCACTTTGGACTGTAGAACTCAACGACTCAAAAACAGGCACCCGCGTTGGGCTGAGACACAAGCACACATTCCTCTGCACGCTTTTTCGATGTCACCTATCCTTAGAGCGAGGCACTATCACTTTCGTAATACCGAATTCGCTTTTCGGCAGTGCGCCCAGAAAGCAAGTTTCTCCTATCCTTCTCAACTTAAAGACTAAGACTGTCATGAAAAAGACCAAAATTGTTTGCACCATCGGACCAAAAACCGAATCTGAAGAGATGTTAGCTAAAATGCTGGACGCAGGCATGAACGTTATGCGTCTGAACTTCTCTCATGGTGACTATGCAGAACACGGTCAGCGCATTCAGAATCTGCGCAACGTGATGAGCAAAACCGGTAAAACCGCCGCTATCCTGCTCGATACTAAAGGCCCGGAAATCCGCACCATGAAACTGGAAGGCGGTAATGACGTTTCTCTGAAAGCCGGTCAGACCTTTACTTTCACTACTGACAAATCCGTTATCGGCAACAACGAAATGGTTGCGGTAACTTATGAAGGTTTCACCACTGACTTGTCCGTCGGCAACACCGTACTGGTTGACGATGGTCTGATCGGTATGGAAGTTACCGCTATTGAAGGTAACAAAGTTATCTGTAAGGTACTGAACAACGGCGATCTGGGTGAAAACAAAGGCGTCAACCTGCCAGGTGTTTCCATCGCTCTGCCAGCTCTTGCTGAAAAAGACAAACAGGATCTGATCTTCGGTTGCGAACAAGGCGTTGACTTTGTTGCTGCGTCCTTTATTCGTAAGCGTTCTGACGTTATCGAAATCCGTGAGCACCTGAAAGCACACGGCGGCGAAAACATCCACATCATCTCTAAAATCGAAAACCAGGAAGGCCTGAATAACTTCGACGAAATCCTCGAAGCGTCTGACGGCATCATGGTTGCGCGTGGCGACCTGGGTGTAGAAATCCCGGTTGAAGAAGTTATCTTCGCCCAGAAAATGATGATCGAAAAATGTATCCGTGCACGTAAAGTCGTTATCACGGCGACCCAGATGCTGGATTCCATGATTAAAAACCCACGTCCGACTCGTGCGGAAGCCGGTGACGTTGCCAACGCCATCCTCGACGGTACCGACGCAGTCATGCTGTCTGGTGAGTCAGCAAAAGGTAAATATCCGCTGGAAGCGGTTTCTATCATGGCGACCATCTGTGAACGAACCGACCGCGTAATGAACAGCCGTCTCGAGTTCAACAACGACAACCGTAAACTGCGTATTACCGAAGCGGTTTGCCGTGGCGCTGTTGAAACTGCGGAAAAACTGGATGCGCCACTGATCGTCGTAGCGACCCGAGGCGGTAAGTCTGCTCGCGCAGTGCGTAAATACTTCCCGGATGCCACCATTCTGGCGCTGACCACTAACGAAAAAACGGCTCACCAACTGGTGCTGAGCAAAGGTGTCGTACCGCAGTTAGTGAAAGAAATCACCTCTACTGATGATTTCTATCGTCTGGGTAAAGAACTGGCGCTACAAAGCGGTCTGGCACACAAAGGCGACGTCGTGGTAATGGTTTCCGGTGCGCTGGTACCAAGCGGCACCACTAACACCGCATCTGTTCACGTGCTGTAATATTGCTTTTGTGAATTAATTTGTATGTAAAAGACCACCTCCTGAGGAGGTGGCTTTTCAGAATGCCCCCTATAAGGGGGGCGAATGTCATATTCCGTTTTCTACTCTAGCAACTCCATCTGCTGTTCATGTGTTTGTTCCTTCTTTTCCTGATGCCTCACATATCGTCTGATAATTTCTTCGTTCACGCCTACTGTATCGACAAAGTAACCCCGCGACCAAAAATGGTTTCCCCATAACTTCTTCCTGATATGGGGGAATCGATTGTAGAGCCTGATTGCACTGCGACCTTTCAGGTGCCCCATCAGAGTAGATATTGAGATTTTTGGCGGCACTATTACGACAAGATGCACATGATCTGGCTGTACATTTAACTCCAGAACCTCGCAATCTTTTATTCCGCAAAGAATATAGATAGTTCTGTACAGCTCCTTGCCCAATTTATCCCTCAGGATCCTAAAGCGGTACTTTGGCGTCCAGACTATGTGATATTTGCAACGCCAATATACATGTGATGAACTTCTGTAAAGCCCCATGTCAGTTTGTCTCCTTTTACTTGTGGTGAGTAAGCAGAGATATTCCGACATGGGCATTCTTCAGGCTATAGCCTTACAGGATCAATCACCACCTCCCTAGGAGGTGGTTTAGGGATAACAATCAAAGCGCCCTTATGGGCGCTTTTTTTATTTAATCGATAACCAGGAACAATAAAAAATCAAATCGGATTTCACTATATAATCTCACTTTATCTAAGATGAATCCGATGGAAGCGTCCTGTTTTCTCTCAATTTTTTTATCTAAAACTCAGCGTTCGATGCTTCTTTGAGCGAACGATCAAAAATAAGTGCCTTCGCATCAAAAAAATATTCTCAACATAAAAAACTTTGTGTAATACTTGTAACGCTACATGGAGATTAACTCAATCTAGAGGGTATTAATAATGAAAGCTACTAAACTGGTACTGGGCGCGGTAATCTTGGGTTCTACTCTGCTGGCAGGTTGCTCCAGCAACGCTAAAATCGATCAGCTGTCTTCTGACGTTCAGACTCTGAACGCTAAAGTTGACCAGCTGAGCAACGACGTGAACGCAATGCGTTCCGACGTTCAGGCTGCTAAAGATGACGCAGCTCGTGCTAACCAGCGTCTGGACAACATGGCTACTAAATACCGCAAGTAATAGTACCTGTGAAGTAAAAAATGGCGCACATTGTGCGCCATTTTTTTGCTTGCTAATTACACCTATTGCGTCGCACGTAACAAATTACCCTGCTCTGGTTCACCATTTTGCGCAGATTCTACCGTTGGCATATTACTTACCTTCGGTGTTTGTCCACGGCTTACCGCAACCGGATACCCCGCCCGGCGATACAATGCTTTATCGACCCGTGTCTGATCTACAGCCTGATTATCTTTGAATTGCATAAAACCAACGGGCAATTTATACGGCATCGTCTGAACATTCTGCTGTTCTTCTGCCGACAATGGTCGATGCACTTCCACATAACGCATACCATTCGGTTCTACGGAATATTTCACCGGTTCATTGATCACTCTCACCGGCGTTCCTGTTCTCACGCTGGAGAACAATGCTTTGATATCCGGCGCGTTCATACGAATACACCCCGAGCTGACGCGCAAACCGACGCTATCCGGCGCGCTGGTGCCATGAATGAGATATTCGCCATTGCCGTGTGCCAGACGCAGCGCGTAACGTCCTAATGGATTATTCGGCCCTGCAGGAACAACTGGCGGTAATTTAATGCCACGCTCCAGTGAGCGCTGACGAATCCCCGCCGTTGGCGTCCAGGTTGGATTCGGTATCTTCTGCCCTACGCGCGTTTCCATCACCGGCGTTTCCAGTCCCTGCAAGCCAATTCCTATCGGGTAGACCTGCACAATATTTTCTCCCGGCGGATAATAATAAAGGCGCAGTTCAGCAAGATTGACAATTATCCCCTGACGCGGCGCATCAGGTAATAACAGTTGCGAAGGAATCGTTATCGTCGTACCGGGTTTTGGCACTGGAGCGATAGTGTTATTGGCTTCAAGGATCAACATTGCCGCAGTATCAAAACGTCGGGCAATGGCTTGCAGATTTTTATCCCCCTCTTGCACCGTGTAGGTTTGATTTTGCCCAACCAGTCGGCTTCCGGTTGGTGGGAGCGGATAATCAACCGCCCAGGCTGCGTGGATAGCGCTAAAAGCGCCGATAAGAGCGAATGTAAGCAAAGACACGCGTTTCATTGTAAACCTCCTGTATTTGCCGGAGACTCACGCTGAAACGTCGGATGGCACTTATGCTTACCTGAAGACGAAACACTCCTGTGCTGACCAGAGTAAGCATCGACCATCCGGCAAAGTGAGCCAACCGGATGAAAGCTGTCCCTTTAGTTTAGCTAAGTGCAGCAGCTTTGGTGCGAATTGCGCGAATCATCGCTTCCAGACCTTGCGAACGTGATGGGGTGAGATGTTGAGTGAGAGCCATTTTTTCAAACCACGGGCGCACATCAAAATTAACAATATCCTGCGGCGTCATTTGATCATAGAGAATAAAAACAACGGCAATAAGCCCTTTCACAATGGCGGCATCGCTGTCGCCCTGCAATTCAATAATTCCCTGCGCATTCTGACACATCACAATCCACACCTGACTCTGGCAGCCCTGAATACTATTTTGCGGACTTTTGTCTTCATCGCGTAATTCCGGCAGACGCTGGCCCAGTTCAATAATGTAGAGATACTTCTCTTCCCAGTTGGCGCAACGTAAAAAGTTACGCAGCAATTTTTCTTTATCCGGCAAGACAGCCATAAAGCCTCCCTGTTATCCCAGCAGACGATGAATACGTTGCAATCCGGTCACCAGGCGATCCACTTCTTCATGAGTGTTATACATAGCCAGCGACGCCCGACACATAGCGGGGACGTTGTAGTAGGCCATTAATGGCATTGCGCAATGATGTCCGGTACGCACAGCAATGCCGTAGTTATCGAGAAAACTGCCAACGTCATAGGCGTGGTGTTTACCGAGATTAAAAGCGATAACGCCAAGTCTGTTCCGTGGCCCATACAGAGTGAGATCCGGTACAGATTCCAGCTGTGACAGCGCATAATGCATCAGATTCTGTTCATACTCGGCAATGTTGTTAAGCCCCAGCGCTGAAACATACTCCAGTGCCGCGCCAAGACCAATAATGCCACCGGTATTGGGCGTACCCGCCTCAAACCGCCACGGCGCTTTGGCCCAGGTGGTGCCTTCACTCAGGCTGACGGTAGCGATCATTGACCCGCCCCCTTCCCACGGCGGCATCTCCTGCAATAAGGCTTCTTTTACATACAGAATGCCAATCCCGGTGGGACCATACAGTTTATGCCCGGAAAAAACGTAGAAATCGCAGTCCAGCGCCTGAACGTCTACCGGATGGTGCATCACCGCCTGAGCGCCATCCACCAGCACTTTTGCGCCATACTGATGCGCAAGCGTAATCATCTCCGACAGCGGGTTCTCCGTTCCCAGCACATTGGAGACATGAGTAATCGCCAGCAGGCGAGTTTTCTCATCGAACAGATTGGATAGCCTCTCCAGTTGTAGCGTACCGTCAGGGTTAAGAGGAATCACCCGCAACTCGGCGCCAACGCGCGCGCAAAGCATCTGCCAGGGAACAATGTTGGCATGATGTTCCATCTGACTGATGATGATGTTATCGCCCGCCCGCACGTTGCTGTTGCCCCAGCTATTGGCGGCCAGGTTAATGCCTTCCGTCGTGCCACGCACAAACACCAGTTCTTCTGCAGAACGAGCATTAATAAACAGCGATGCCCGCTTGCGCACGTTCTCCATTTTCTCGGTCGCCTGAGCGCTTAATGTATGGATACCGCGGTGTACCGCCGCATAGCCATGACGATAAAATTCAGCCTCGGCGTCAATCACCTGGCCCGGTTTCTGGGCGCTGGCGGCACTGTCGAGATAAGCCAGAGGCAGACCATTCACCTCTCGCGAGAGCACCGGAAAATCGGCCCGTACTTTATCGACGGAAAACGTCATCTTGCACCTCCTGGCAGCCGTTGACCGATGCGCGCCAACACCTGCTGTTTAAGCTCTTCATCACGCAGTGCCTCCGTCAGTTCGGCAGCAAAGGCGTAGATGATCATCTGCTGAGCATCCTGCTGATTGATCCCGCGCGAGCGCAGATAGAACATCTGTTCGTCATCAATACGCCCCACCGTCGCGCCGTGGCTGCATTTCACGTCATCAGCATAAATTTCCAGTTGTGGTTTGGTATCCACCTCCGCCAGTTTGCCCATCAACAAGTTATTGTTGGTCATCTGACCGTCAGTTTTAATGGCGTGCGGCGCGACATTGATCAAACCGTTAAAAACCGCGCGCCCTTTGTCGCTAACGATAGTTTTGTGCAACTGGCGGCTATTACAAAAACCTTTATTGTGTTCCAGCCAGGTGCGGGTATCACACACCTCGTTTTTCACCGGCATCGCCAGGCTATTGATACGTAACGTGCTATTTTCGCCATTGAGCTGCGTACTGGTGTTGTGCCGTAACACGGCGCCGCCAAGCAGGAAACTGTGGCTAAATGCGGTGGCATCGTCTGCCAGCAACATATCGTTATGCGCAAAGTGATGACTGACCGGGTTTTCAAACGCCAGCTTGACATGCTGCAAATGAGCGTTCGCCGCCACGTTGATGGTCAACCGCGCACCGGTAAAATGCCGGGCGTCATTAAGGCTAACGAAATGCTCAATCACCGTCGCCTCGGCACCTTCCGCCAGATCCAGATGATGGCGATAATGGGCGGTATTCACCTCTTCGCCTGCCACGCCCTGGGTGATATGCATTAACAGCAATGGTTTCGCTGGCCGTTGACCGCGCTTCACAGCGATATGCGTAACACTTTGCGCCAGGCTTTCCGTCAGATGGAGAAACACTTCCGCCTGAATGGCGTCGGACAATCCCTGACGGTCATCGTTAATGCTTACTTCATATCCGCTGCCTTCCGTTGCATCGCTAAGTGCTGACACGTAACGTCCATCGACAAACACCAGCCGCACGGCGTCTAACGTTAACGCTAAGGCATCACGCTGCTGTGGGGATATCTCCCCCGCAATGCTGACAAACTGGCTATTGGTCAGCCCTTCCAGCGGCGTATATTTCCAGTGCTCATGTTTGCGTGTCGGCAGTCCGGTACGCAGCAATTGTTGTAAATGCTGCTGTGCTTGCGGGGAGCGTTTTGCACCCTCAGCTTCAAACAAGTGATGCCACTGTTGCAGCGCGTTACTGCTGTTCGGTAAGCCAGCCATAACCCTGCTCCTCCAGTTGTTTGACCAATGTGAAATCGCCGGATTTCACAATTCGTCCCTGATACAGCACATGGACATAATCAGGCTTGATGTAGTCGAGAATACGCTGGTAGTGCGTAACAATGATGAATGAACGCTTGCCATCACGCAGCGAGTTCACGCCATCGGCAACCACTTTTAATGCGTCGATATCCAGCCCGGAGTCCGACTCATCAAGAATGCACAACTCCGGTTCCAGCACCGCCATTTGCAAAATATCGTTGCGTTTTTTCTCGCCACCGGAAAAACCAACGTTTACCGAACGGGTTAATAAATCTTCCGGCATCTTCAGCAGGGCGATTTTTTCTTCCATCAAATCCTGAAAATCAAAGCGGTCGAGCGCGTCCTGACCACGATAGCTACGCACTGCATTAAGTGCCGTTTGCAGAAAAAACTGGTTACTGACGCCAGGAATTTCCACCGGATACTGAAAGGCCATAAAGATGCCTTCGCCAGCACGATCTTCCGGCGACAACTCAAGCAAATCTTTACCTTTAAACTCAATCGTGCCGCCCGTTACTTCATAATCTTCGCGCCCGGCAAGTGTTGCCGATAAGGTACTTTTCCCCGAACCGTTTGGCCCCATAATGACGTGAACTTCGCCGGGACGAACGTCGAGGCTTAATCCGCGCAGAATAGCTTTATCTTCCACGCTGACGTGTAAATCTCTAATACTTAACATGTTTATTCCTTATCCAACGCTATGTTCAAGACTGATGGCGAGAAGTTTTTGTGCTTCAACGGCAAATTCCAGCGGCAATTCCGAGAAAACATCTTTGCAGAAGCCGTTAACAATCATTGAGATGGCGTCTTCTTCGCTGATCCCGCGTTGCAGGCAGTAAAACAGTTGATCCTCGCCAATACGCGAGGTGGTGGCCTCATGTTCCAGTTGAGCGCTATTGTTACGACACTCGACATACGGGAAGGTATGCGCCCCACAGTTAGCGCCAATCAGCATTGAGTCGCACTGGGTGAAGTTGCGTGCATTGGTCGCCGTCGGCATGATTTTCACTAATCCGCGATAGCTGTTCTGGCTGTGTCCGGCAGAGATCCCTTTCGAGATAATGGTCGATTTGGTGTTTTTGCCGATGTGGATCATTTTGGTGCCGGTATCAGCCTGTTGATGACAGCTGGTTAGCGCCACCGAGTAAAACTCACCGATGGAGTTATCGCCGCGCAAAATGCAGCTGGGATATTTCCACGTAATCGCTGAACCGGTTTCTGATTGCGTCCATGACATTTTACTGTTTTCCCCTTCGCACAAAGCGCGCTTAGTGACGAAGTTGAGAATACCGCCGCTATTGTTATCGCCAGGGAACCAGTTTTGCACCGTGGAATATTTCACCTCGGCGTTTTTATGGATGATGACTTCTACCACCGCCGCGTGTAACTGATAGCTGTCACGCACCGGAGCGGAACAACCTTCAATGTAGCTGACGTAGCTGTCTTCGTCGGCCACCAGAATGGTGCGCTCAAACTGCCCGGTTTTTTCCGCGTTAATGCGGAAATAGGTGGAAAGTTCCATCGGGCAGCGCACGCCTTTAGGCACATAAATAAACGTACCGTCAGAGGCCACCGCCGCATTAAGCGCGGCAAAGAAATTGTCATTCCCCGGCACCACGGTGCCGAGATATTTGCGCACCAGTTCCGGGTGTTCGTGAATCGCCTCGCCAAAGGAACAGAAAATAATTCCCTGCTCCGCCAGTTTTTCGCGATAAGTGGTGGCAACCGAAACAGAGTCGAAAATGGCATCCACCGCCACCTCTTTGCCTTCCCGCACGGGAACGCCTAACTGCTCAAATGCAGCCTCCACTTCTTTACTTAAAAAAGCGTTCGCGCCAGTTTGCTGCACCGCGCCGGGTTCCGACACGCAGGTGTCGTCACAATTACCGCATGATGGTGCCGAGTAATAGCTGTAATCCTGATAATTCAGCTTGTCATAGTGCGCTTTTAGCCAGTGCGGTTCCTCCATCTCCAGCCATGCGCGATAGGCGTTGAGGCGAAACTCCAGCATCCACTCCGGCTCATTACGCTTCGCCGAGATTGCACGCACCACCTCTTCGTTTATCCCCTTTGCCAGCTCATCAGTGGCTAACTGGGTGAAGAATCCTTCTTTATAATTCAGCGGGCCGCCGGTCCAGGTTTTGACATCGTCAGTTGCTTCAGTATTACGAGACATAGTACCGCCTATACCCCAAAGCTTTCGCCACAGCCACATTCATTCTGGGCTTTCGGGTTGTGAAATTTGAATATCTGATTGAGTCCTTCACGAACGAAATCGACTTCCGTGCCATCAATAAACGGCATTGCCTGTAATGGGACGTACAGCTTCGCGCCGTCGTGTTCAAAAAGCAGATCGTCTTTGTCCGGCTCGCTGACGCTATCGAGCACATAGCCAAAGCCCGCACAGCCGGTTTGTTTGACGCCTAAGCGCACACCGACCATACTAGGCTGCTTTGCCACCAGCTCACAGATGTGAACCGCGGCAGCGGGTGTCAGCGTTAAGCCCTGCCAGGCGAAATCCTCTGGATTAAACGTTTCTGAATGCATGTCCATCGACTTACCTCACTTCATCGCTTTCAGCATATAACAGCATGTTAGTGATAATGATTATCAGTACAACACAGAAAACGCAGGGGCTTTTCCGTAAAACATGCTTTTTGCCTGCATTTAATAAGCATAGACCCTGATGTGTGGGTTAACAGGTACGCGAAAAATCAGATATCTCATTGTTAAATAATGATTCTTATCGGAAGAGAGTTAAGGCTGTGATGGAAAAGAAAAAGTTGTATTGGAAATGACTATTTAAGAGATAGGTAAAAAATAGCGGGCTCATAAAATAAGAAAACCCTTAAGTCTGTACAACACAGACTTAAGGGTTTCTACCCCATCCGGCGCTTATCTCCGGCCCTCACAGTGGCTTAGCTCTTGAAGGGGCGATAAGAATAATCTCATAAGACCCGACCGCCGTTTTAACACAAACTGCGATTTGTATTTTTTTAAGCAAGATCAAACGAGTAAAAACGAGACAGATGAGAGGAAAATGGTCAGACCTGGACAAAATATTAATCCAGGTCAATAGGGCGTACAGACTATATTCAGTAACGATTAATGGACGCCCAGACGCCAGGCGAAGTAGATTTCTTCAACCAGTTCAGTAGAAGAGAGCGCGAGCAGGTCAGCAAATTCAAGTTCTAATTGTTTCAGTCGTTTGAGATATTGGGCAGGAGAAAGATTGCTTTGGTCGCGGCGTAAAAACTCGATTGCCAGTTGGGTGGGATTGAGTTGAGTAGACATAACATCCTCGCTTGTAGACAAGACCTGCACAGTATACCACCGTTTACTGCGCAGATAATAACCAAAAGCAATATGCGTCACACTTTTTTAGTGACAACGTCACAAAATGGCCGTCGTCAATCGTGATGAACAGCACAAACGCCCTTTCTCATCGAAGATTTCGATCTGCCAGACCTGATGACGCGAACCGAGATGTAACGGTCTGCAAACGCCGCGGACTCGCCCTTCTCGCGCCGATCGCACATGGTTAGCATTAATTTCTAAGCCAACGACTTTTTGATCACCTTCAGTGCATAAATAACCGGCAATAGAACCGATGCTCTCTGCAAGGACCACCGATGCACCGCCATGCAGCAGCCCAAGCGGCTGCTTTGTTCGTTGATCTACCGGCATCGTCGCTTCCAGAGTATCGTCGCCAATACGCTCAAAGCGAATATCCAGCAACCCCACCATATTTCCGTCCCCCATGGCATTCAGTGCTTCAAGGGTGGCTTCACGTTTCCATATCATTTAATGATCTCCAGTAATGCTTGCACAGGATGGCGTACCCCTGTCCCTTCAACCCGTTTCACCTGACTGCGACAGGAATATCCGGTCGCCAGACAGCGATTACGTGGCAACCGCTGCATTGCCTGATGCCAGGATAACTCATAGATACCGAGCGAGTTTTTATGATTTTTCGCTTCATGTCCGTAAGTGCCCGCCATACCGCAACAACCAACGCTAACATTCTCCAGCTTTGCGCCAAAACGGGCAAATATAGCGGCCCACTGGGCAGGCGCGCCGGGCAAAGCAGTGACTTCAGTACAGTGACCAAAGAAATACCACGCTTCACCGCTGGCTATAAGCTCTGGCTGAGGCTGAAGCGCGCCAGCCAGCCATTCATTCGCCAGCAAGACGTTAAACTCGCCGCGTTCCTCGCCGAGGACCAGTTTATATTCATCACGATAACAGAGCACCAGTGCCGGATCGACGCCCACCATTGGCATTCCCAGTTTCGCCACGCGGTTGAGGAAATCCGCCGTTTTTTTCGCCGTTTTCGCAAAGCGTGTGAGGAATCCCTTGATATGCTGTGCTTTACCGTTCGGCGAGAACGGCAACAGCACCGGCTGATAGCCTAATTTCTCGATCAGGCGTACAAAATCCGCTACCACCTGCGCATCGTAATAGCTGGTAAAAGGATCCTGCACCACCAGCACAGTACGCGCTTTCTGCTCTGTATTGAGGGCTTCAAGCTGTTCCAGCGTCATGTTCGCCGAGCGATGCCCTACCATTTGTTGTTGCAGCGACGGTACCGAAAGCAGCGGTAAATCAACCATACCGACGTGCTTTTCAGAGAGTTTGCGCACCAACGGCTGGCGAAGAAAGAAGTTAAAAGTCTTCGGCGCGCGCGCCATCAACGGAGCATAACTCTCAACCGTTGCGACCAGATGATCACGCAACGGGCGCAAATAACGAGTGTGGTAAAGCTGCAGAAAGCGAGAACGGAACTCCGGCACGTCAATTTTGATTGGGCACTGGGTCGAACACGCTTTACAAGCCAGACAACCTGACATCGCCTCTTTGACTTCGTGAGAGAAGTCATATTCGCCTTTATTTGCATGCCAGCTATTACGGGTGCGGGCAATCAACATACGCAAACTGGCGCGCGTTTCCGGTAGTTCCTGCTCCAGCTTTAAGGGATCTAGGCCGCGATCGGCCAGCAAACGTAGCCATTCGCGTACCAGAGTCGCTCGCCCTTTTGGTGAATGAATCCGGTTCTGACTGATTTTCATCGACGGGCACATTGGGCTGCGGGCATCAAAGTTAAAACAAAGACCGTTGCCATTACATTCCATGGCCCCGCGCCACTGCTGACGCACTGCGATGGGGATCTGTCGGTCATACGTCCCGCGCTTCAGCGCATCCACTTTCATCATAGGCGCGTCAATGCCTTCTGGCGGACAAATTTTCCCTGGATTAAGCCGGTTATGCGGATCAAACGCCGCTTTGACTTTGCGCAGTTCAGCAAAAAGTTCCTCACCAAAAAACGCCGGGCTGTATTCGGCACGAAAACCTTTACCATGCTCGCCCCACAACAAACCACCGTATTTCGCGGTAAGCGCCACCACATCATCAGAGATTTGCTTCATCAAAACCTCTTGCTGTGGGTCACACATATCCAGTGCCGGACGAACGTGCAACACCCCCGCATCAACGTGACCAAACATGCCATAACTTAAGCCGTGACTATCGAGCAACGCGCGAAACTCAGCAATATAATCCGCCAGGTGTTCCGGCGGAACGCAGGTATCTTCGGCAAAAGGAATCGGTTTTGCCTGGCCTTTGGCATTTCCCAATAACCCAACGGCTTTTTTACGCATCGCATAAATACGTTCGACACACGCCAGTTCGCGGCACACCTGCCAGCCAATCACCCCTGCTTGTTGGCTGGCGATAAGCTCATCCAGCCGCGCACAAAGCGCATTCACCTGCTCGTCAATCAGTGACTCATCATCGCCTGCAAATTCAACAATGTTCAACCCGAGCATCTCTTTGTCGGGTACATCGGTAATCAGCTCACTGACGGAGTGCCAGACAATATCTTCTCGCGCCAGGTTCAGGACTTTAGAATCCACCGTCTCAACCGAAAGCGCGCGAGCTTCTACCATAAACGGCGCGTTACGCAGTGCAGAATCAAAAGAATCATATTTGACGTTCACCAGACGGCGCACTTTAGGCAGACGAGTAATATCCAGACGCGCTTCAGTAATAAAAGCCAGCGTCCCTTCTGACCCGGTCAGAATGCGCGTCAGGTCAAACTCGGTCATCTCATCGTTAAAAACATGACGCAGATCGTAACCGGTTAAAAAGCGATTAAGTTTGGGGAATTTGTCGATGATTAACTGGCGTTGCTGACGGCAGCGTTGATAAACAGTGTTGTAGACTCGTCCAATAGTGGTATTGGTTTTACCCAATGTTTCAGCCAGTTCAACGGGTAAAGGTTGCGTATCGAGAATATCGCCCCCCAACAACACCGCCCGCACGCCCAGTACGTGATCTGAGGTTTTTCCATACACCAGCGACCCCTGACCGGACGCATCGGTGTTTATCATCCCACCAAGCGTTGCCCGATTACTGGTTGAGAGTTCCGGCGCAAAAAAATAGCCGTACGGTTTCAGGTATTGGTTAAGTTGGTCTTTAATGACCCCTGCTTCAACACGAACCCACCCCTCTTCAGGATTAATTTCGATAATACGGTTCATATGGCGGGACATATCAACAATAATCCCCTGATTGAGCGCCTGACCATTAGTACCAGTGCCACCACCGCGCGGAGTAAAGATCAACGATGAATAGCGCTCCTGCGCCGCCAGACGGGCGAGCAGCGCCACATCTGCGGTTGAACGTGGAAATACCACTGCATCGGGAAGAAGTTGATAAATACTGTTGTCGGTCGACATTGTCAGACGATCGGCATAGCTTGTTGCCGTATCGCCAGTAAAACCCTGTTGCTCCAGCTCTTGCAAAAAATTAAGCACCAGTTGAACGACGCCGGGTGCCTGGGAAATCTGTGGAATCATTATATTGACCCTTTCCTGCGGTCTGTGATGTAGGTCGATACACGGTTCTTTCAGGCTGCTGCAATAGCGAACCGAAAGGTGATGTTTACTTACTCTATGGATTCCGAGTTGCAGGAAGGCGGCAAGCGAGTGAACTCCAGGAGCTTACAAAAGTAAGTGACTGGGGGGAACGAACGTAGCCGCAGCACATGCAACTTGAAACATGACGAGTAAATCGTTTGCGTGTTGCCTGAGTTGTTGTACCACATTTTTTTCTTACTCGCCCATCAGAATTAAGGGCAGAATCGTTCTGTTAAAAACCGCTGAAATTGCTCATCATTATATAGGTGAGTTTTGCGTATTCACGTCGCGTCGACGATTTGACGCACAAAAAAGGTGAAAAGTAGTTATGGTAAATATTCGTCAGCCCAGGGATGTTGCACAAATTCTGCTTTCGGTGCTGTTTTTAGCCATCATGATTGTGGCATGTCTGTGGATTGTTCAACCCTTTATTCTCGGCTTTGCATGGGCCGGTACGGTGGTTATCGCCACATGGCCGGTATTGTTACGCTTACAAAAGATCATGTTTGGCCGTCGCTCTCTCGCCGTGCTGGTGATGACATTGTTATTAGTGATGGTGTTTATCATCCCTATTGCTTTACTGGTTAATAGCATTGTTGACGGCAGCGGCCCGCTGATCAAAGCCATCTCCAGTGGTGACATGACGCTACCCGATCTCGCCTGGCTTAATACCATCCCGGTAATTGGCGCGAAGCTTTACGCTGGTTGGCATAATTTGCTGGATATGGGCGGCACGGCGATCATGGCGAAAGTCCGTCCTTATATTGGCACCACTACCACCTGGTTTGTTGGACAGGCTGCGCACATTGGACGTTTTATGATGCATTGTGCGCTGATGCTGCTGTTCAGCGCCTTGCTGTACTGGCGCGGCGAACAGGTAGCGCAAGGCATCCGCCATTTTGCGACCCGTCTGGCGGGCGTTCGCGGTGATGCGGCTGTGTTACTGGCGGCGCAAGCCATTCGTGCCGTAGCGTTGGGGGTAGTAGTCACCGCTCTGGTTCAGGCGGTGCTTGGCGGCATTGGTCTGGCGGTTGCCGGCGTTCCCTACGCAACGTTATTGACGGTATTAATGATCCTCTCCTGCCTTGTCCAGCTTGGCCCGTTGCCAGTATTGATTCCGGCGATTATCTGGCTCTACTGGACAGGTGACACCACCTGGGGCACTGTGCTGCTGGTGTGGAGCGGCGTAGTTGGGACGCTGGATAATATCATCCGTCCTATGCTTATTCGCATGGGCGCCGATTTACCGCTGATTCTAATCCTCTCCGGGGTTATCGGGGGCTTAATTGCCTTTGGTATGATCGGCCTGTTTATTGGTCCTGTTCTGCTGGCCGTATCCTGGCGTCTTTTTGCAGCCTGGGTCGAAGAAGTTCCACCACCAACTGACCAACATGAGGAAATTCTCGAAGAACTGGGGGAAATAGAAAAAACGAATAAATAATCTCTCATCAGGCGGCTTTGCCGCCTGATTCTTAACCATCATTTATTAACTATCCATTTTTGCTCTTTCATTCTCCGACGTACTTTCATTCAACCGTCATTTCCCGTCGCAAAATCTTTACAGCTTCTAAACTAATAAGACGAATCTGATCGACGCAAAAAGTCCGTATGCCTACTATTAGCTCACGATTATAGATCAACGTATTGATTTATAAGTATGGAAATCCCCTGAGTGAAATAACGAATTGCTGTGTGTAGTCTTTGCCCATCTCCCACGATGGGCTTTTTTTAACATTTTTCCGCTCACTCATCCCGTCTCTCGTTCTCTCCAATAATGTTGCACAAGATACTGTGACTCTCTTCAAGTCGTTAGCAGGCTGATAGTGTTATTTATATTTTTATTCTTTTTTTCATGCAGCCATAACACGATGAACGCTTATGAACTCCAGGCACTACGCCATATTTTTACTATGACCATTGATGAATGCGCGACCTGGATTGCCCTGACGGGTGACAGTGAAGGTTGGCAGCAGTGGGAAAATGGAAAAACAGCTATTCCCGACGAAGTCGTTGAAAAATTGTTGGCAATGCGTCAGCGAAGAAAAAAACACCTTCATGCCATCATAGAAAAAATAAATAACCGTATTGGGAATAACACCATGCGTTTTTTCCCTGATTTAGCTGCATTTCAACAGGTCTACCCTGAAGGTAATTTTATTGACTGGAAGATTTACCAATCCGTCGCAACCGAATTATACGCTCATGATCTGGAGCGTCTTTGTTGATCCCCGGTCAAAGATGCTCTCTCACCATCTGGCAAAAATAGTGAACAGATACTGATATAACATCGCGACATTTTTACAGCAAATTTGCTAAGTGGATCTTATGAAAAATCCCTATTTCCCTACCGCGCTGGGGTTGTATTTCAATTACCTGGTGCATGGTATGGGCGTCATTTTGATGAGCCTGAATATGGCCTCGCTGGAAACGCTGTGGCATACCAATGCAGCGGGAGTCTCCGTCGTTATCTCATCACTAGGTATTGGCCGATTAAGCGTTCTGTTTCTGGCCGGATTATTATCCGATCGCTTTGGTCGTCGACCATTTATCATTCTCGGTATAAGCTGCTACCTGGCATTCTTTTTTGGTATTCTGCACGCGAATAACATCATTACCGCTTATGTTTTTGGTTTTCTGGCTGGAATGGCAAATAGTTTTCTTGATGCCGGAACCTATCCAAGCCTGATGGAGGCATTTCCTCGTTCGCCAGGCACGGCAAATATTTTAATCAAAGCGTTTGTTTCCAGTGGACAATTTTTATTACCGTTAATTATTAGCCTGTTAGTCTGGGCTGAGTTGTGGTTCGGTTGGTCATTTATGATCGCCGCAGGCATTATGATCATTAATGCTCTCTTTTTATGTCGCTGTACCTTTCCGCCACATCCGGGACGGCAAGTCGTCACGCCAGAAAAACTCAAAACGCCTTCGGCGCATCGCTGTTCAATTATCGATCTCACCAGCTACACCTTATATGGCTATATTTCAATGGCAACATTCTATCTGATAAGCCAATGGCTGGCGCAATATGGGCAATTTGTTGCCGGAATGTCCTACACTATGTCAATAAAATTACTAAGCATTTATACGGTAGGATCGCTGCTTTGCGTATTTATCACTGCGCCACTGATACGTAAAGCCGTACGTGCTACATCCTTATTGATGCTTTATACTTTTATTTCGTTTATTGCTCTACTCATCGTCTGCCTACAACCCACATTTTATGTGGTGATCGCTTTTGCTTTCGTCATCGGTTTTACCTCCGCAGGCGGTGTTGTACAAATTGGCCTGACGTTAATGGCCGAACGTTTTCCCCACGCCAAAGGCAAAGCAACAGGGATCTATTATAGTGCGGGTAGCATTGCAACATTTACCATTCCGTTGATTACCGCGCATCTTTCAGAAAGAAGTATTGCCGATATTATGTGGTTCGATACATCTATTGCCGCCGTCGGCTTTTTATTGGCGCTGTTTATTGGTCTGCGCAGCAGAAAAGAAGCACAACATCAGTCAGTACAGGAAAACGTTGCCACAGGTCTCTGATGCAACATTATTTTTGTTACGTGCAAGATCTTACGAGAAAAAGCAATTATTCAGTCATGCTCAGAGAGGAAAGCCCGCAAAAACAGCAAGACTCGCAATATTACGTGCAATATCCCTGGAAAGATAAACTTTATGCCATGTACCCAGAAAGAAACAACTTCAGTATATTACTTAAGTAAACCGGCAAATGACATACGCACGGTAATAAAATATTTTCTCATTTTCAGCAAGGAGCTGTGAAAATGTCTCAAAATAAGGCTTTCAGCACGCCATTTATCCTGGCTGTTCTTTGTATCTATTTCAGCTATTTTCTACATGGCATCAGCGTTATTACGCTTGCACAAAACATGTCATCTCTGGCTGAGAAGTTTTCTACCGACAATGCTGGCATTGCCTATTTAATTTCCGGCATTGGTCTGGGTCGCCTGATAAGCATTTTATTCTTCGGCGTGATATCCGATAAATTTGGTCGGCGGACGGTAATATTAATGGCGGTGGTCATGTATATGCTGTTTTTCTTTGGTATTCCCGCCTGTCCAAATTTAACTCTCGCTTACTGCCTGGCGGTGTGCGTCGGTATCGCCAACTCAGCTCTTGATACTGGCGGTTACCCGGCTCTCATGGAGTGTTTCCCGAAAGCCTCCGGTTCGGCGGTAATTCTGGTTAAAGCAATGATCTCATTCGGTCAAATGCTCTATCCGATGCTGGTGAGCTATATGCTGTTAAATAATATCTGGTACGGCTACGGGCTAATCATTCCAGGCATTTTATTTGTCCTGATTACGCTGATGCTATTGAAAAGCAAATTCCCCAGTCAGTTGGTGGATGCCAGCGTTGCCAATGAATTGCCGCAAATGAACAGTAAACCGCTAGTCTGGCTGGAGGGGGTTTCATCTGTACTGTTCGGCGTTGCCGCATTCTCAACCTTTTATGTGATAGTGGTGTGGATGCCAAAATATGCGATGGCGTTTGCCGGTATGTCCGAAGCCGAGGCTTTAAAAACCATTTCTTATTACAGTATGGGTTCACTGGTCTGCGTCTTTATTTTCGCCGCATTACTGAAAAAAATGGTCCGGCCTATCTGGGCTAATGTTTTTAACTCTGCGCTGGCAACGGTAACAGCCGCCATCATTTATCTGTATCCTTCTCCGCTGGTCTGTAATGCTGGAGCCTTTGTTATCGGTTTCTCTGCTGCTGGCGGCATTTTACAACTTGGCGTGTCGGTCATGTCGGAGTTTTTCCCCAAAAGCAAAGCCAAAGTCACCAGTATTTATATGATGATGGGTGGGCTGGCAAACTTTGTTATTCCGCTGATTACCGGATATCTTTCGAATATCGGCCTGCAATATATCATTGTTCTTGATTTTATTTTCGCGTTATTAGCTCTGATTACCGCGATTATTGTTTTCATTCGCTATTACCGTGTCTTTATTATTCCTGAAAAAGATTTACGGTTAGGCGAACACTATTTCCGCACCTCAGTTAAGCACCATTAAGAATAAAGGTTAAAGGAGTTAATTATGGATGTTACGGCTAAATATGAATTGATTGGCCTGATGGCTTATCCTATCCGCCACAGTTTATCGCCTGAAATGCAAAATAAAGCGTTAGAAAAAGCGGGATTACCATTTACCTATATGGCCTTCGAAGTGGATAACGACAGCTTTGCCGGTGCCATTGAAGGACTAAAAGCCTTAAAAATGCGTGGCACAGGCGTATCGATGCCAAATAAACAACTGGCTTGTGAATATGTTGATGAATTAACGCCAGCGGCAAAACTGGTAGGCGCTATCAATACCATCGTCAATGATGATGGTTACCTGCGTGGCTATAACACCGATGGTACAGGCCATATTCGCGCCATTAAAGAGAGCGGTTTTGATATCACAGGCAAAACGATGGTCCTGTTAGGCGCTGGCGGCGCATCAACAGCGATTGGCGCCCAGGGGGCGATTGAAGGTTTAAAAGAAATTAAACTCTTCAACCGCAAAGATGAGTTTTTTGATAAAGCCCTCGCCTTCGCTCAGCGGGTCAACGAAAACACCGATTGTGTCGTCACGGTCACGGATCTCGCCGATCAGCAAGCCTTTGCTGAAGCTCTGGCTTCCGCCGATATTTTAACCAACGGCACCAAAGTGGGAATGAAACCGCTTGAAAATGAATCATTAATCAATGATATCAGTCTATTACATCCCGGACTTTTGGTCACAGAATGTGTCTACAATCCGCATATGACGAAGTTATTGCAACAGGCGCAACAAGCCGGTTGCAAAACGATTGATGGATACGGCATGTTGTTGTGGCAAGGGGCTGAACAGTTCAAGTTATGGACTGGTAAAGATTTCCCTCTGGAATACGTTAAACAGGTCATGGGGTTCGGCGCCTGACAGGCTGACCGCGTGCAGAAAGGGTAAAAAATGAAAACCGTAACCGTAAAAGATCTCGTCATTGGCGCGGGCGCACCAAAGATTATCGTGTCGCTGATGGCGAAAGATATCGCCAGCGTGAAATCAGAAGTTCTCGCCTATCGCGAAGCGGACTTTGATATTCTCGAATGGCGCGTTGACCACTTTGCCGACCTCTCCAGTATGGAGTCTGTCATGGCAGCGGCCAAGATCCTCCGTGAAGTCATGCCGGAAAAACCACTGCTGTTTACCTTCCGCAGCGCCAAAGAAGGCGGTGAACAGGCTCTTTCCACTGAGGCTTATATTGCGCTCAATCGCGCCGCCATCGACAGTGGTCTGGTCGATATGATCGATCTGGAATTATTTACCGGTGATGCACAGGTTAAAGAAACTGTCGCCTACGCCCACGAGCATGATGTGAAAGTTGTAATGTCCAACCATGACTTCCATAAAACGCCGGAAGCCGAAGAAATCATTGCCCGCCTGCGCAAAATGCAGTCCTTCAATGCCGATATTCCTAAAATTGCGCTGATGCCGCAAAACACCAGCGATGTGCTGACTTTGCTTGCCGCAACCCTGGAGATGCACGAACAGTATGCCGATCGCCCGATCATCACCATGTCGATGGCAAAGACTGGCGTCATTTCCCGTCTGGCAGGTGAAGTATTTGGTTCAGCGGCAACCTTTGGCGCAGTAAAAAAAGCCTCTGCCCCCGGGCAAATATCGGTTAATGATTTACGCACAGTATTAAGTATTTTGCACCAGGCATAATAAATAATCGCCGGCGGGAATAATAACGCCCGCCGAATAAAGACACTATTTTTCAAGAGTATTTAACAAAAATATTCTGTGGGTATCTGTGCGCTATTTTTATCATGCGCAGGTAAATTCACACCTGAATCAGGAAAAAACAATGAAACCTGTAAAACCACCACGTATTAATGGGTGTGTACCGGTCCTGTCAGCACAGGAAGCGGTAAATTATATTCCCGACGAAGCAACGCTTTGTGTATTAGGCGCAGGCGGCGGTATTCTGGAAGCCACAACATTAATTACCGCCCTTGCCGAGAAATATAAACAAACACAGACGCCACGTAATTTATCAATTATTAGCCCCACAGGGCTTGGCGATCGCGCCGACCGTGGTATTAGTCCGCTAGCGCAAGAGGGTCTGATAAAATGGGCATTATGCGGACACTGGGGACAATCACCGCGTATTTCTGATCTTGCAGAACAAAATAAAATTGCCGCTTATAACTATCCGCAAGGCGTGCTTACTCAAACACTGCGTGCCGCCGCAGCCCACCAGCCAGGAATTATTAGCGATATTGGCATCGGGACATTTGTCGACCCACGCCAACAAGGCGGAAAATTGAATGATGTGACCAAAGAAGACCTGATTAAACTGGTCGAATTCGATAATAAAGAATATCTCTATTACAAAGCGATAGCCCCGGATATTGCTTTTATTCGCGCCACCACCTGCGATAGTGAAGGCTACGCCTCATTTGAAGACGAAGTCATGTATCTCGACGCACTGGTGATTGCCCAGGCGGTGCATAATAACGGCGGAATCGTGATGATGCAGGTGCAAAAAATGGTTAAGAAAGCCACATTGCATCCAAAAGCGGTCCGTATTCCGGGGTATCTGGTAGATATTGTGGTCGTCGACCCCGAGCAAACGCAGCTATATGGCGGTGCGCCGGTCAATCGCTTTATTTCCGGCGATTTCACGCTCGATGACAGCACCAAACTGACCCTCCCCCTCAACCAGCGTAAACTGGTTGCGCGGCGGGCGTTATACGAAATGCGCACAGGCGCAGTTGGTAATGTCGGCGTAGGCATTGCCGACGGCATTGGTCTGGTCGCCCGGGAAGAAGGTTGTGCTGATGACTTTATTCTGACAGTCGAAACCGGTCCGATTGGCGGCATTACCTCACAAGGAATTGCCTTTGGCGCAAACGTTAATACCCGCGCCATTCTGGACATGACGTCCCAGTTCGATTTTTACCACGGCGGTGGTCTGGATGTTTGTTATTTAAGTTTTGCCGAAGTCGATCAGCACGGTAACGTTGGCGTGCATAAATTCAATGGCAAAATTATGGGCACTGGTGTATTTATTGATATCAGCGCCACCTCGAAGAAAATTATTTTCTGCGGCACTTTAACCGCAGGCAGTTTAAAAACGGAAATTACCGACGGTAAATTAAATATTGTCCAGGAAGGACGAGTGAAGAAATTTATCCGTGAACTACCGGAAATCACTTTCAGCGGAAAAATCGCTCTCGAACGGGGACTGGATGTTCGTTATATCACTGAGCGCGCCGTATTTACGCTGAAAGAAGACGGCCTGCATTTAATCGAAATTGCTCCCGGCGTTGATTTGCAAAAAGATATTCTCGACAGAATGGATTTCACCCCAGTTATTTCGCCTGAGCTTAAGCTGATGGACGAAAGGTTATTTATCGATGCGGCGATGGGTTTTGTCCTGCCTGAAGCGGCTCATTAACAGGAGTATAATAATGGATTTTTCTTTAACTGAAGAACAAGAACTACTGCTGGCCAGTATTCGCGATCTGATTACAACCAACTTCCCGGAAGAATATTTTCGTACCTGCGATCAAAACGGTACGTATCCGCGTGAATTTATGCAAGCGCTGGCAGAAAACGGCATTTCCATGCTTGGTGTACCAGAAGAATTCGGTGGCATCCCAGCTGATTATGTCACCCAAATGCTGGCATTGATGGAAGTATCCAAATGCGGCGCTCCAGCGTTTTTAATTACTAATGGTCAATGTATTCACAGCATGCGACGCTTCGGTTCTGCGGAGCAGCTACGTAAAACAGCAGAAAGTACCCTGGAAACGGGGGATCCCGCCTATGCCCTGGCGTTGACGGAACCAGGCGCTGGCTCAGACAACAACAGCGCCACCACCACGTACACGCGTAAAAATGGCAAGGTTTACATCAACGGACAGAAAACCTTTATTACCGGCGCGAAAGAGTACCCGTATATGCTGGTACTGGCCCGTGATCCAGAACCTAAAGACCCGAAAAAAGCCTTCACATTGTGGTGGGTCGAGTCCAGCAAACCCGGCATCAAGATCAACCCGTTGCATAAAATTGGCTGGCATATGCTGAGCACCTGCGAAGTCTATCTCGACAACGTTGAAGTTGATGAGAGTGACATGGTTGGCGAAGAAGGTATGGGTTTCCTCAACGTGATGTACAACTTTGAGATGGAACGCCTGATCAACGCCGCCCGCAGCACCGGCTTTGCCGAATGCGCATTTGAAGATGCCGCCCGTTATGCTAATCAGCGTATCGCGTTTGGTAAACCGATTGGTCATAACCAGATGATCCAGGAGAAACTGGCGTTAATGGCGATAAAAATCGACAACATGCGCAATATGGTACTGAAAGTCGCCTGGCAAGCTGACCAGCATCAATCACTGCGCACCAGCGCGGCACTGGCAAAACTGTACTGTGCCCGCACAGCGCTGGAAGTCATTGATGATGCAATTCAAATCATGGGCGGTCTGGGTTATACCGATGAGGCGCGCGTCTCCCGCTTCTGGCGCGATGTCCGCTGTGAACGCATCGGCGGCGGTACTGACGAAATAATGATTTATGTTGCGGGCCGACAGATCCTGAAAGATTACCAGAATAAATAATCTTCAGGCGGCGCAGCTTCGAACCCAAACTGCGCCGCCAGATTTATCCGACAAGACTGACAGGTTGAGGAAATTCAGACAAAATCGCTTGTTCAGCAAAACAGTTTTTAAATTGTCTGCGGTAATCACTGGGCGAGCAGCCTACGTGGCGCAAAAACAGTTTGGCAAAATGGTCAACATTTTCATAACCCACGAGCCATGAGATCTCTGCCTGTGACAAATCTGTATTGGTCAACGACCATTTCGCTTCCGTCATGCGTCGTTGAATTACATAGTTAATGGGAGAAATACGATACTCTTTGGTAAACTCATGACAAATATAGCTGACGCTAGCGCGGAATTTTTTCGATAACTGCTCTAAGGTGATTTTTTCGCGATAATTATGGTGATGCTGCCAACTTACTGATTTAGTGTATGATGGTGTTTTTGAGGTGCTCC
>NZ_BBMY01000071.1 GCF_000759775.1 Escherichia albertii NBRC 107761 = DSM 17582 | reverse complement strand
CACCAACACCTTAGAACGCGGGTTAAGAGACGATAATTGTCTTCTCTGCTCTGGTAAAACATGATATCGCCCCACTACGATTACTCCATTAACATTAAATTAACTTATACAATTCAGTCGGTTCAGCCGTTTTTATACTGCAAAGGCGTTTTTTTAAGCATAGACGGTCATTCGATCAGGTTTAAAATCAAATCAAGGAATCTGATATGAAAAATGACGCAGACAGTTACACCGTTTAAATGCAATAATCAGCCACGTTTCTCGTTAATAACAATACCAGTACCTGGTTTGCGCAAGGCGAAGGATTATTTTTATGAAGCTTAAGAACACCCTCCTGGCGTCGGCACTGCTTTCTGCTACGGCATTTTCCGTTAACGCAGCAACAGAACTGACACCGGAGCAAGCGGCAGCGGTTAAACCTTTTGATCGCGTAGTAGTTACCGGTCGTTTTAATGCCATCGGCGAAGCAGTGAAAGCCGTTTCACGTCGGGCAGATAAAGAAGGCGCAGCCTCTTTTTATGTTGTCGACACTTCAGATTTCGGTAATAGCGGTAACTGGCGTGTCGTTGCCGATCTTTATAAAGCCGATGCTGAAAAAGCAGAAGCTGATAAGAATCGCGTTTTTAATGGCGTGATTGAGCTGCCTAAAGAGCAAGCCGTCCTGATTGAGCCGTATGATACCGTGACCGTGCAGGGCTTCTTCCGCAGCCAACCGGAAGTGAACGATGCCATCACCAAAGCGGCAAAAGCGAAAGGCGCATACTCCTACTACATTGTTCGCCAGATTGATGCTAACCAGGGCGGCAACCAGCGCATTACCGCATTCATCTACAAACAAGATGCCAGGAAACGCGTAGTACAAAGCCCGGATGTGATCCCGGCTGATTCCGAAGCCGGACGTGCGGCACTGGCTGCCGGCGGCGAAGCAGCGAAGAAAGTTGAAATCCCAGGCGTAGCTACCACCGCATCACCAAGTTCTGAAGTCGGTCGCTTCTTTGAAACCCAGTCATCAAAAGGTGGGCGTTACACTGTCACGCTACCTGATGGCACGAAAATTGAAGAGCTGAACAAAGCGACTGCAGCAATGATGGTGCCGTTTGACAGCATTAAGTTCTCAGGAAACTACGGCAACATGACCGAAGTTTCCTACCAGGTTGCTAAACGTGCCGCGAAGAAAGGCGCTAAGTATTACCATATTACCCGCCAGTGGCAGGAACGCGGCAATAATATGACCATCAGCGCCGACCTGTATAAATAACTATTCAGTTATTATGATAAGGCGGCTTCGTGCCGCCTTTCGCATTTTTAGTCACAAATTTCCCTGTGACCATTGCATGCAGTCACATCTCTCCGTAAAATCCCGCGCTTCAGCGGCAAACACCATTTTTATGCGTTTTGCCCCAATATTTATTCTTCCGAACACGTTTTAATCACTGGATATCGATGGAAAAGAAACTGGGACTGAGCGCACTCACCGCGCTGGTATTAAGCTCAATGCTTGGCGCAGGAGTTTTCAGTCTGCCACAAAATATGGCGGCAGTTGCCAGCCCGGCAGCATTGCTCATCGGTTGGGGCATCACAGGCGCAGGCATTTTATTACTGGCCTTCGCGATGCTGATTCTTACGCGTATTCGTCCCGACCTTGACGGAGGTATCTTTACCTACGCCCGTGAAGGTTTTGGCGAGTTAATCGGCTTCTGCTCCGCGTGGGGATACTGGCTGTGCGCGGTTATCGCCAACGTTTCCTATCTGGTGATCGTCTTTTCCGCATTAAGTTTCTTCACCGATACACCAGAACTACGCCTGTTTGGCGATGGCAATACCTGGCAATCGATCGTCGGCGCATCAGCATTATTGTGGATTGTTCACTTTTTGATTCTGCGCGGCGTGCAGACTGCCGCCAGCATTAACCTGGTCGCCACACTGGCAAAATTGTTGCCGTTAGGCCTGTTTATTGTGCTGGCGATGATAATGTTCAAACTGGACACTTTCAAACTCGATTTTACCGGCCTTGCACTTGGCGTACCTGTATGGGAACAGGTAAAAAATACTATGCTGATCACCCTGTGGGTGTTTATTGGCGTGGAAGGCGCTGTGGTGGTTTCGGCGCGCGCACGTAATAAACGTGACGTTGGCAAGGCGACGCTACTGGCGGTGCTTTCGGCGCTGGGCGTTTATTTACTGGTAACTCTACTTTCTCTGGGGGTGGTGGCACGCCCTGAGCTGGCAGAGATTCGTAATCCGTCCATGGCTGGTCTGATGGTGGAAATGATGGGGCCATGGGGAGAAATTATTATTGCTGCCGGACTTATCGTTTCCGTCTGTGGCGCTTATTTAAGCTGGACCATCATGGCGGCGGAAGTGCCCTTCCTGGCGGCTACCCATAAAGCATTTCCGCGTATTTTTGCCCGGCAGAATGCACAAGCTGCGCCGTCTGCCTCGCTGTGGCTGACCAACATTTGCGTGCAAATTTGCCTGGTGCTGATCTGGCTGACAGGCTCTGATTACAACACTCTGCTGACTATTGCTTCAGAAATGATTCTGGTGCCTTATTTCCTTGTTGGCGCATTCTTACTGAAAATCGCCACTCGCCCGCTGCATCAAGCTGTAGGTGTTGGCGCCTGCATTTATGGTTTATGGTTATTGTATGCCTCTGGCCCAATGCACCTGCTATTGTCTGTAATACTGTATGCGCCAGGGCTGCTGGTATTCCTGTATGCGCGTAAAACGCATACACATGATAATGTACTGAATCGTCAGGAAATGGTGCTGATTGGCATGCTCTTAATTGCCTCGGTTCCGGCGACCTGGATGCTGGTGGGATAACATTTATCCCATCGTTTGTTTGCAAAGGAGATTAACGATGGGTAAAACCCAGTCCTTGCCAATATTAATCACGGGCGGAGGCCGTCGTATCGGTCTCGCTCTCGCCTGGCATTTCATTAATCAAAAGCAACCTGTGATTGTCAGTTACCGGACGCACTATCCTGCCATTGATGGGCTGATAAACGCTGGCGCGCAATGTATCCAGGCGGATTTTTCCACTAACGATGGCGTACTGGCGTTTGCTGATGAAGTGTTGAAAAGCACCCATGGGTTACGCGCGATTTTGCATAATGCCAGCGCGTGGATGGCGGAGAAGCCGGGTACGCCACTGGCTGACGTGCTTAACAGTATGATGCAGATCCACGTTAATACCCCTTACCTGCTTAACCATGCGCTGGAAAGACTACTGCGCGGTCACGGACACGCCGCCAGTGATATTATTCACTTCACGGATTACGTGGTAGAGCGCGGCAGCGACAAACATATCGCTTATGCCGCCAGCAAAGCAGCACTGGATAATATGACCCGTTCATTCGCCCGCAAGCTGGCGCCGGAAGTGAAAGTGAATTCTATCGCACCATCGCTGATCCTGTTTAATGAACATGATGACGCGGAGTATCGTCAGCAGGCGCTGAATAAATCGTTAATGAAAACGGCGCCCGGAGAAAAAGAAGTCATCGATTTAGTCGATTATCTGCTCACCAGTTGCTTTGTTACTGGACGCAGTTTTCCGCTTGATGGCGGTCGTCATCTACGTTAATGCTGCTTCATCCAACAGATAATCAACACCCATGCGCTTATCCCCCAGCAAGCAACTGAGCTGATAAAAGCGGCGGGTAAGCGCATCATTCCGGTGAAATACCACAACGACGCCAGATAAACAAAATAGGGAATGATTGACCACATACTGAAGATTATCGTTGCGCGTAAAGCTTCAATTCCCCGCTCATTGGCAACGATATAATGCGCGATGAGCGCAAAGGTCGGGAAAAGCGGAATTAGCCCGGCAATATAGTAATTTTTCGTTTTTGCCAATACACCAATCAACACAACCACCAGCGCACCAAGCGCGGCTTTTATTACCAGCCCCATTCTTCCGCCTTAACATTTTCATAACAAGCCGTCGGTAGAATACCTGATACTTGCTTGTTTAGAAACGATTGATGGTAAGTAAAAACAACGCAGTGTATTGTAACGTTTTTATATCTACCGTGAATAATATGAACACTATCGTATTTGTGGAAGATGATCCTGAAGTCGGTTCACTGATCGCCGCGTACCTGGCAAAGCATGATATGCAAGTTACCGTTGAACCGCGCGGTGACCATGCCGAAGAGACCATCCTGCGTGAAAATCCAGATCTGGTTCTCCTGGATATCATGCTGCCAGGCAAAGACGGCATGACTATCTGCCGTGATTTACGCGCAAAGTGGTCAGGACCGATAGTTCTGCTGACATCCCTCGATAGTGATATGAATCATATTCTGGCGCTGGAAATGGGCGCCTGCGATTACATCCTCAAAACTACTCCTCCTGCTGTACTCCTTGCACGATTACGCTTGCATTTGCGTCAAAGCGAACAGGCCTCTCTGACTAAAGGTCTTCAGGAAACGTCCCTTACACCTTACAAAGCATTGCATTTTGGTTCGCTGATCATTGACCCTATCAACCGCGTAGTCACCCTTGGCAATAATGAGGTTTCGCTTTCGACGGCCGATTTTGAACTATTGTGGGAATTAGCGACCCATGCAGGGCAAATTATGGATCGCGATGCGTTGCTGAAGAATCTGCGCGGCGTCAGTTATGATGGGCTGGATCGCAGCGTAGACGTAGCAATTTCGCGGTTAAGGAAAAAATTGCTCGATAACGCCACGGAGCCTTATCGCATAAAAACTGTGCGTAACAAAGGCTATCTCTTTGCGCCTCATGCGTGGGAATAAGCAATGAAAAAACTGTTTATTCAGTTTTATCTTTTACTGTTTGTCTGCTTTCTGGTGATGTCCCTACTGGTTGGCCTGGTGTACAAATTCACCGCTGAACGCGCGGGCAAGCAGTCACTGGATGATTTGATGAACAGTTCATTGTATCTGATGCGTAGCGAATTACGGGAAATACCGCCGCATGCCTGGGGTAAGACCTTGAAAGAGATGGATTTAAACCTCTCTTTTGATCTGCGAGTCGAGCCGTTG
Organism: Escherichia albertii NBRC 107761 = DSM 17582; assembly: GCF_000759775.1. GTDB lineage: Bacteria > Pseudomonadota > Gammaproteobacteria > Enterobacterales > Enterobacteriaceae > Escherichia > Escherichia albertii. The sequence goes on along the minus strand of NZ_BBMY01000071.1, from coordinate 19,810 downwards.
GGTAAATATCATCTTGACGATATCGCCATGCAGCGGCTGCACAAAGGCGAGATTGTCGCCCTGGATGATCAGTACACATTTTTACAGCGCATACCGCGGAGTCACTATGTACTGGCCGTGGGGCCCGTCCCCTATCTCTATTACCTTCATCAAATGCGTTTACTGGATGTCGGACTGATCGCTTTTATTGCAATCTCCCTCGCTTTTCCGGTGTTTATCTGGATGCGCCCACACTGGCAGGACATGTTAAAACTGGAAGCCGCGGCGCAACGATTCGGCGATGGTCATCTCAATGAACGCATTCATTTTGATGATGGGTCGAGTTTTGAACGTCTTGGCGTAGCCTTTAACCAAATGGCGGACAATATCAACGCATTAATCGCCAGCAAAAAGCAGCTTATTGATGGGATTGCCCACGAATTGCGGACTCCGTTAGTGCGTTTACGTTATCGACTCGAGATGAGCGACAATTTAAGTGAAGGCGAATCCCTGGCGCTAAACCGCGATATCAGTCAACTGGAAGCTTTAATTGAAGAACTGTTGACCTATGCCCGACTCGACCGTCCACAAAATGAGTTGCATCTAAGCGAGCCAGACCTGCCGCTTTGGCTGTCTACACATCTGGAAGATATTCAGGCGGTGAATCCCGATAAAACAGTACGGCTAAAAACGCTCATACCCGGAAATTACGCGGCGCTGGACATGCGCTTAATGGAACGCGTGCTGGATAACTTGCTTAATAACGCCCTGCGTTACTGCCATTCAACGGTTGAAACCAGCCTGCTGCTGTCAGGAAACAGAGCAACATTAATTGTTGAAGATGATGGCTCAGGAATTGCGCCAGAAAATCGCGAGCATATCTTTGAGCCTTTTGTCCGCCTCGATCCAAGCCGGGACCGCGCAACCGGTGGCTGTGGACTGGGATTGGCGATTGTCCACTCCATCGCACTGGCAATGGGCGGCTCAGTAAGCTGTGATACCAGCGAATTAGGCGGCGCCCGCTTCTCATTTAGCTGGCCGCTATGGCACAACATCCCGCAATTTAGCGCTGCATGACGCTAACCGCACGGTGGTTAAGCTGGCGCCAGCGTGCTATATATAAAGTATGTTGTAACTAAAGTGATAATTTTATGGCCCGTTACGATCTCGTTGACCGACTCAACACCACCTTTCGCCAGATGGAACAAGAACTGGCGGCGTTTGCTGCTGAACTTGAGCAGCACAAGTTGCTGGTTGCTCGCGTGTTCTCTTTACCGGAGGTTAAAAAGGAGGATGAGCATAATCCGCTGAATCGCATTGAGGTGAGGCAACATCTTGGGAAAGAGGCACAGGCGCTGGCGCTGCGTCATTTCCGTCATCTGTTTATTCAGCAACAGTCAGAAAACCGCAGCAGCAAGGCTGCTGTCCGTTTGCCTGGCGTGTTGTGCTATCAGGTCGATAACCTTTCACAAGCGGCGCTGGCAAGTCATATACAGCGCATCAATCAACTTAAAACCACTTTCGAGCATATCGTCACGGTTGAGTCAGAACTGCCTACGGCAGCGCGTTTTGAATGGGTGCATCGTCATTTACCGGGGCTGATCACCCTTAACGCTTATCGCACGCTCACCCTTCTGCACGACCCCGCAACGTTACGTTTTGGCTGGGCCAATAAACATATCATTAAGAATTTGCATCGTGATGAAGTGCTGGCACAGTTAGAAAAAAGTCTAAAGTCTCCCCGCAGTGTCGCGCCGTGGACACGCGAAGAGTGGCTGGCAAAACTGGAACGTGAATATCGGGATATTGCAGCCCTGCCACAGGATGCGAAGTTAAAAATCAAACGTCCGGTAAAGGTACAGCCGATTGCCCGGGTCTGGTACAAAGGAGAGCAAAAGCAGGTACAGCACGCCTGCCCGACACCGCTTATCGCGTTGATTAGTATCGATAATGGCGCTGGCATACCGGATATTGGCGAGCTGTTAAATTACGATGCCGATAATGTACAGCACCGCTATAAACCCCAGGCGCAACCGCTTCGATTAATCATTCCACGGCTGCACCTGTATGTTGCAGATTAACGACCGATGTTCATACTGCCGACCATATCCTCTGGTCGTACCCAGCTATCAAACTCGGTTGCGCTAAGATATCCCAACGCAAGGGCTGCAGCTTTTAATGTCAGCCCTTCTTTGTGCGCTTTCTTGGCGATCTCCGCAGCCTTGTCATAACCAATGTGGGTATTGAGCGCGGTTACCAACATCAATGATTCGTTGAGCAACTGATGAATTCGTTCACGATTCGGTTCGATACCCACCGCGCAGTGTTTGTTAAAACTTTCCATGCCATCCGCCAGTAAGCGCACAGACTGCAGGAAATTGTGGATAACCATCGGACGGAAGACATTCAGTTCGAAGTTACCCGATGCGCCGCCCATATTGATCGCCACGTCATTGCCCATAACCTGACAACAAAGCATGGTTAATGCTTCACACTGTGTCGGATTTACTTTCCCCGGCATGATGGAACTGCCCGGCTCGTTTTCAGGAATTGAGATTTCGCCGATGCCGCAACGTGGACCGGAAGCCAGCCAGCGAACATCGTTAGCAATTTTCATCAGGGACGCCGCCAGCCCTTTCAACGCTCCATGTGCCTGAACCAGAGCATCACAGGTTGCCAGCGCCTCAAATTTGTTCGGTGCGGTGACAAACGGCGCACAGGTAATCACCGCCAGTTCATCCGCCACGCGACGCGCATATTCTGGATGAGTATTTAGTCCTGTGCCCACAGCCGTACCGCCCAGCGCCAGTTCCGCTACGTGAGGCAGGCTGTATTCAATATGTTTGAGATTATGCTCCAGCATCGCTACCCAACCAGAAATCTCCTGTCCCAGGGTCAGCGGTGTGGCGTCCTGCAAGTGGGTACGACCAATTTTGACGATATCGGCAAATGCGCGCGATTTCTCATTCAGAGTTTGAGTGAGGTTTTTGAGCTGAGGAATGAGTTGCTTACGCAGTGCCAATAACGCCGCTACGTGCATAGCAGTTGGGAAGACATCATTGGAGCTTTGGCTTTTGTTCACGTCATCGTTAGGGTGAACTTTACGTTCCATTCCGCGTACGCCGCCAAGCAATTCGCTGGCCCGGTTAGCCAGTACTTCATTCATATTCATATTGCTTTGCGTACCGGATCCCGTTTGCCAGATTGCCAGCGGGAACTCATCATCATGTTGTCCTGCCAGCACTTCATCCGCCGCCTGGCGAATGGCTCTCGCTTTCTCTTCTGAAAGCAGACCTAAATCTTCGTTAACTTTCGCCGCTGCACGCTTAGTCAGCGCCAGCGCATGAATCAGTGAGGTGGGCATTTTCTCCGTGGAGATGCGAAAATGCTCCAGTGAGCGTTGGGTTTGTGCCCCCCACAGTTTATCTGCCGGGACATCGATCGCTCCCATCGAATCTTTCTCGCTGCGAACTGTATTCATAGCCTGCTCCTCACCTGATTAATTTTTTCTTTCTACTTTGCTTTCGTTAAGCAACTTTTAGCTCACTCATTATTTACCATTTTATAACAAATGTTTGGTCTTTCGTGCCATATAAAAAAGCCGTCCCGAAGGACGGCTCTGTTTATTTCACGCAGCGGGTACACTGCGTGAGTTGTATTTGTTGGAAGAAATCATTTCCTTTGTCATCCACAAGAATAAACGCCGGAAAATCTTCCACTTCTATTTTCCAGATAGCTTCCATTCCCAGCTCAGGATACTCAACACATTCCAGACTCTTTATACTGCCTTGCGCCAGTACCGCTGCCGGGCCGCCGATACTGCCGAGGTAGAAACCGCCGTGTTTTTTACAAGCATCGGTCACCTGCTGGCTGCGGTTGCCTTTCGCCAGCATGATCATACTTCCGCCTTGCGCTTGCAGTTGATCAACATAGGAATCCATCCGTCCGGCAGTCGTTGGGCCGAGAGAACCGGAGGCATAACCTTCCGGCGTTTTTGCCGGACCCGCATAGTAAATCGGATGATCTTTAATGTATTGTGGCAGCCCTTCTCCGTTATCCATACGCTCTTTCAGTTTAGCGTGGGCGATATCGCGACCGACAATAATGGTGCCGTTCAGCGATAGACGCGTAGAAACGGGATATTGCGACAACTGAGCGAGGATCTCTTTCATTGGGCGATTAAGATCAACGCGCACCGCTTCGCCTTCTCCCGCTTTACGCAACTCTTCCGGGATATATTTGCCTGGATTATGTTCCAGTTTTTCGATCCAGATCCCCTGACGGTTGATTTTCGCTTTGATATTACGGTCAGCGGAACAGGAGACTCCCATACCGATCGGGCAAGATGCACCATGACGCGGCAGACGAATAACGCGAATGTCATGAGCAAAATATTTACCGCCAAACTGGGCGCCGAGTCCAAGATTTTGCGCTTCAAGCAGCAATTCGTTTTCCAGCTCTACATCGCGGAACGCCTGACCGTGCTCATTCCCTTCCGTTGGCAGCTCGTCATAGTATTTCGCCGACGCCAGTTTTACGGTTTTGAGGTTGGTTTCCGCCGAAGTGCCGCCAATGACAAACGCAATGTGGTACGGAGGACATGCCGCTGTACCCAGCGTGCGCATTTTCTCAACCAGATAATTTTTTAGTTTTCCCGGCGTCAGTAACGCTTTGGTTTCCTGATAGAGGTACGTTTTGTTTGCCGAACCGCCCCCTTTGGCGATACAGAGGAATTTGTACTCGTCACCATCAACGGCATAAAGATCGATCTGCGCTGGCAGGTTAGTCCCCGTATTCACCTCTTTATACATATCCAGCGGCGCGTTTTGTGAGTAACGCAGGTTATCTTCAATATAGGTGTTGTACACGCCGCGGGCCAGCGCCGCTTCATCGCCACCACCGGTCCATACACGCTGCCCTTTTTTACCAACGATAATCGCTGTGCCGGTATCCTGGCAGGTTGGCAGAATACCTTTCGCGGCAATATCGGAGTTGCGCAGGAATTGCAACGCCACATATTTGTCGTTTTCGCTAGCTTCCGGGTCGCGCAGAATATCGGCAACCTGTTGTTGGTGGGCCGGACGTAGCATAAACGATGCATCATGAAACGCCTGACGCGCCAACAGCGTTAACGCTTCTGGCGCGACTTTCAAAACCTCCTGTCCTTCAAATTCAGATACGCTGACATGTTCACTGGTCAGCAGGTAGTACTCGGTATCGTCTTTTTTGAGTGGGAAAGGAGCCTGATAATGAAAGGGTTTGTTTGACATTGTTCTCTCACTTACTGCCTGGTTTGGTTATGCTCTGGGCGAGTGTTCCATTGCCCTGTTAAAAGCGAGTTACATTATCCTACACACTTTTTTAACAAAAACTGAGACTGGCACGACTTTTTGCGGCTCCAGGTTACTTCCTGTGGGATTCTTGCTTTAATAACGGGATTAATGTCCATATCTAACAGGGATTGATAATGCAAAAACTCATTAACTCAGTGCAAAACTATGCCTGGGGAAGCAAAACAGCGTTAACTGAACTTTATGGCATGGAGAATCCGTCCAACCAACCGATGGCCGAATTATGGATGGGCGCACATCCCAAGAGCAGTTCACGTGTGCACAACGCCGCCGGAGAGGTTGTTTCACTGCGCGATGTAATTGAAAGCAATAAATCCACTCTTTTGGGAGAGGCTGTTGCCCAGCGCTTTGGCGAACTGCCTTTCCTGTTCAAAGTATTATGCGCAGCCCAGCCGCTCTCCATTCAGGTTCATCCGAACAAACGCAATTCTGAAATCGGTTTTGCCAAAGAAAATGCCGCCGGTATCCCAATGGATGCCGCCGAGCGAAACTATAAAGATCCGAACCACAAGCCGGAGCTGGTTTTTGCTCTGACCCCTTTCCTCGCGATGAACGCGTTTCGTGAGTTCTCCGAGATTGTTTCTCTGCTCCAGCCAGTCGCTGATGCGCATCCAGCCATTACTCACTTTTTACAGCAGCCCAATGCCGAACGCTTAAGCGAACTGTTCGCCAGCCTGTTAAATATGCAAGGTGAAGAGAAATCCCGTGCACTGGCAATTTTAAAATCGGCGCTCCACAGTCAACAGGGTGAACCGTGGCAAACGATTCGTTTAATTTCTGAATTTTACCCGGATGACAGCGGCCTGTTCTCCCCGCTGCTGTTGAATGTGGTGAAGCTGAATCCAGGTGAAGCCATGTTCCTGTTCGCCGAAACGCCACATGCCTATCTGCAAGGCGTGGCGCTGGAAGTGATGGCGAATTCCGATAACGTGCTACGTGCGGGGCTGACGCCAAAATATATTGATATCCCGGAACTGGTCGCCAACGTTAAGTTCGAAGCTAAGCCAGCCAATCAGTTGCTGACCCAGCCAGTAAAACATGGCGCAGAGCTGGACTTCCCGATCCCGGTTGATGATTTTGCTTTCTCGTTGCATGACCTTAACGATAAAGAGTGCACTATCGGTCAACAAAGCGCGGCGATTCTGTTCTGCGTAGAAGGCGAAGCCACGCTAAATAAAGACTCTCAGCAGTTGCTGCTTAAACCTGGCGAATCAGCGTTTATTGCCGCCAATGAGTCACCAGTCAAGGTCAAAGGCCATGGCCGTTTAGCCCGGGTTTACAACAAACTGTAAGAGCTTACTGAAATAGTTAACATCTCTTGCTAAGCTTATTAAAGGCTTATAACACTTTCAGGCGGCCTGTCCGCCTGATTTCATTTTACGGATAATCATTATGAAAAAATCGCTGGTAGCGGTAGGCGTCATTGTTGCGCTCGGCGTAGTCTGGACAGGCGGCGCGTGGTACACAGGCAAGAAACTGGAAACGCATCTCGAAGAGATGGTTGCGCAGGCGAATACGCAACTTAAACTGACAGCGCCTGAATCCAATCTCGAAGTCAGCTATCAAAACTATCATCGCGGCGTATTTAGTAGCCAGTTGCAGTTAGTTGTGAAACCCGTTGCTGGCAAAGAAAATCCGTGGATTAAAAGTGGGCAGAGCGTCATCCTCAACGAAAATATCGACCACGGCCCCTTCCCTCTGGCTCAGCTTAAAAAGCTGAATTTAATTCCGTCGATGGCCTCAGTTCAAACGACGCTGGTCAATACCAACGTCACTAACCCATTGTTTGAGATGGCAAAAGGTGAAACACCTTTTGTGATTAATTCCCGTATCGGTTATAACGGCGACTCCAGTTCTGATATTTCCCTCAAACCACTGAATTACGAGCAAGAAGGCGAGAAAGTTGCTTTTAGCGGCGGTGAATTTCAACTAAATGCCGACAAAGATGGAAAAGCGATCTCTCTGTCTGGAGAAGCGCAAAGCGGCATTATAGACGCCGTTAATGAGTACAACCAGAAAGTACAGTTGACCTTTAATAATCTCAAAACTGACGGCTCCAGCACGCTGGCAAGTTTTGGTGAGCGTGTAGGCAATCAAAAACTGTCGCTGGAAAAAATGACTATTTCCGTTGCAGGTAAAGAGCTGGCATTGCTGGAAGGCATGGAGATCAGCGGTAAATCAGACCTTGTAAACGACGGCAAAACGATCAATAGCCAACTGGATTACTCGCTAAATAGCCTGAAAATACAGAATCAGGATCTGGGGAGCGGCAAGCTAACCTTAAAAGTGGGCCAGATTGACGGCGAAGCCTGGCATCAGTTTAGTCAACAATATAATGCTCAAACTCAGGCGCTGCTGGCACAGCCAGAAATTGCCAATAATCCCGAGCTTTATCAGGAGAAAGTGACAGAAGCTTTCTTTAACGCCCTGCCACTGATGTTGAAAGGCGATCCGGTGATTACTGTCGCGCCATTAAGCTGGAAAAACAGTCAGGGAGAAAGCGCGCTGAATATATCGCTGTTCCTGAAAGATCCGGCAACGACTAAAGAAGCGCCGCAAACGCTGGCGCAGGAAGTTGACCGCTCGGTAAAATCGCTGGATGCAAAACTAACCATTCCGGTCGATATGGCAACTGAACTGATGACACAGGTAGCAAAACTGGAAGGTTATCAAGAAGATAAAGCTAAAAAACTGGCACAGCAGCAAGTTGAAGGCGCCTCGGCAATGGGCCAGATGTTCCGTCTGACCACTCTGCAGGACAATGTCATCACCACCAGCCTGCAATATGCTAACGGTCAGATCACGTTGAATGGTCAGAAAATGCCTCTGGAAGAGTTTGTTGGCATGTTTGCGATACCAGCACTTACCGTTCCGGCCGTACCGGCAATCCCACAGCAGTAACTCACGTCCAGAATGCCGGAGAATTTTCTCTCCGGCATTTAAGGCTGATGACAATTAGCAGAATTTCACGACTCAGTAGAAACGTTTCTTATACAGCGGAGTGAAGGCACTAAACGTGGACACGGTCGTCATCAACCCGCGGAGAGAAAAGATCAGGATGCGTGAAATACATGGTTGTTTACCGACCTGCCAGCATATTAGTTGAGCTCCTGTACCCCACCACCAGAGACAGTGAGAATTTGTCCGCTTATCCAACTGGCTGCCGGAGAACAAAGGAACAGCGCTGCATCAGCAATATCCTGTGGTTTGCCCAGGCGTCTGATCGGCGTGTGTTCCAGCATTTTCTGTTCAATTTCTGGCGTAATAACGGATTTAAGGGCATCAGTCAGTATTGCACCTGGTGCAATGCCATTAACCCGAATATTTTTTCCGCCAAGGTCAAAAGCCATATTTCTGACCAGATGGCTGGCAGCAGCTTTAGATGACGCATAAGAGGTCATGTTTTTATTTTTATTTTCTGCCGCCATAGAGGTGATGGTCAAAATAACACCACTGCCATTTTTTTCCATCTGCGGTGCAACAAGTTGCGACAGGTAGAAAAATGAGAAAACATTCAGCTCATAAGCACGGCGAAAATCCGCCATTGGCATATCAAACGGTTTAGGACCGCCACCACCGGCATTATTCACCAGAATATCAACTTTGCCCAATTTACTGACGGCAAAGTCAGCCAAAGCGGAGAGCTCCTGTTCGGAAGTAATATCGCAATGAAAGGCAAATGCTTGCCCGCCATGGCGATGAATTTCCTCAACAACATGATTCGCTGAGTCGGCATTAATATCACTGACCACCACTGATGCGCCTGCGGTAGCGAAAGTGATGGCGATTTCTTTACCAATACCAGCCCCGGCGCCAGTGATGATGGCGCATTTTCCGTCGAGTCTCAGGTTGTCAGAATTAAACACATAAACCTCCTGTGAACGTCAGTAAAATAAAAAAACACCGCCTGTGTGCGACGTTTTTAGCACTATCCTCAGAGAAAAGACACTACCAGGTATAGCAGATAACATGTGGGTTATTTCATCGTAATGAGCCGTGCTGGAATAATCAGGTTTCGTGAGTGATTCTCTTCGTGACCAATTTTTTGCATCATGCGATCGGCAAGCGTAAAGCCAAGTTCCCGTGCAGGCGTGCTGGCCCAGATAATAGGTAAATCCTCAAGCGTTGTTTGCACCACATCAGTAAATCCCGCCAGCGAAACCTGCTGCTCGAAATAACGATCCACTCCGCTTTCGCCACTTTGCCTCCCTGCTCTCAATAAACCAAACCACGTGCCCATGGCAATAGTTTCGTTATAACAGACTACAGCACTGATGGTCGGGTTATGACGTAAAAGAGCAGTGATGGCTTCCGCGGCTTGCTTTTGGCTGGAGACGCACTCAACGACCCAATCGCTGTGAAATGGCAGGCCAAATTTCAATAAAGTTGCACAATAGCCGCCAACCCGCTCCGCACGAGTCAGAGAAGAGCTTTGCCCTCCCAGCCAGGCGATACGCTGATGCCCACTACGAATAAGATGCTCAGTCAATAACTGCGCCGCCTGCATGTTGTCAGGTCGAACAGTATCAACATCGTCAAGATAGCTGGCGCGCGAAGCGAAAATAACCGGGATACCTTTTTCTTCCGCCATGCGCCGCAGGTCATCACTACTTCCCGCCGCACCGGCGATCACCACACCATCAACGCCCTGGTTCAGCAACAAGGAAAATCGCTGAGCCAGTTGTTTACCGTCTTTACCGCCATGTAGCAAAAAAACCATCCGCCCCTGCGCTTCCAGCGCCTCCGTCAGCCCGGCGGTTAATTCAGCGTAAAACGGCGCGGTTAAATCACGAACAATTAAACCAACGACGCCACTCTGACCGCCCCTAAGCGCTGATGCCTGACGATTACGCACAAACCCAAGCTCTTCAATAGCCGCATTTACCCGTTCACCCGTCGCAGCAGAAATCCGCCCTTTGCCGCTCAGCACCAGCGAAACAGTACTCACTGACACACCCGCGGCCAGCGCAACATCATGAATGGTGATTTTTTTGGCGGTAGCCATGCGGACGACTCTCTCCCTGGTTATGTGACAGATAAAACGTTTTATCAATTATTTGCTTTTATACGCCCTATTATCGTTGCGTAATGTGATTTGTGCCGCACTAAAATTTGATAAAACGTTTTATCTTCTCGCGCAACTTATTGACCCCAGACTGTTCTTAACGAGGAGTCGTTTTATGACGGCGAAAACAGCACCGAAAGTCACACTGTGGGAATTCTTCCAGCAGTTAGGCAAAACCTTCATGTTACCTGTCGCGTTACTGTCGTTCTGCGGCATTATGTTGGGGATTGGCAGTTCTCTCAGTAGCCACGATGTTATCACTCTGATCCCGGCATTGGGCAACCCTGTATTGCAGGCCATCTTTACCTGGATGAGTAAGATTGGTTCATTCGCTTTTAGCTTTCTGCCAGTAATGTTCTGTATCGCGATCCCTCTGGGGCTGGCGCGTGAGAACAAAGGCGTAGCAGCATTTGCCGGTTTTGTTGGCTACGCGGTGATGAACTTGGCAGTTAACTTCTGGTTGACCAATAAAGGCATTCTGCCAACCGCTGATGCCGCCGTTCTGAAAGCCAATAACATCCAAAGCATTCTCGGGATCCAGTCGATCGACACAGGGATCCTCGGTGCGGTGATCGCCGGTATTATCGTCTGGATGCTGCATGAGCGTTTTCATAATATCCGCCTGCCGGATGCACTGGCATTCTTCGGCGGTACGCGCTTCGTGCCGATTATCTCCTCGCTGGTAATGGGGCTTATCGGACTGGTTATTCCGTTGGTCTGGCCGATTTTCGCCATGGGTATTAGCGGCTTAGGCCATATGATCAACAGCGCAGGCGATTTCGGGCCGATGTTGTTTGGTACTGGCGAGCGCCTGCTGCTGCCGTTTGGTCTGCATCACATTCTGGTGGCATTAATTCGCTTTACCGACGCAGGCGGTACGCAGGAAGTTTGTGGTCAAACCGTAAGCGGCGCGTTGACTATCTTCCAGGCGCAATTAAGCTGCCCAACCACTCAAGGTTTCTCTGAAAGCGCTACGCGTTTCCTCTCTCAGGGCAAAATGCCTGCGTTCCTCGGCGGCCTGCCAGGAGCGGCATTAGCAATGTATCACTGCGCTCGCCCGGAAAATCGCCACAAAATTAAAGGACTGCTGATTTCTGGTCTGATTGCTTGTGTCGTTGGTGGTACGACCGAACCGTTGGAATTCCTGTTCCTCTTTGTTGCTCCTGTTCTGTATGTGATCCACGCGCTGTTAACCGGCCTCGGCTTTACCGTGATGTCCATTCTCGGCGTCACTATCGGTAACACTGACGGCAATATCATCGACTTTGTGGTGTTCGGTATTTTGCATGGCTTGTCTACCAAGTGGTACATGGTGCCAGTAGTTGCGGCAATCTGGTTTGTCGTTTACTACGCCATCTTCCGTTTCGCTATCACTCGTTTCAATCTGAAAACGCCGGGTCGCGATAGTGAAGCCGCCAGTTCAATTGAAAAAGCCGTTGCCGGTACACCGGGTAAATCGGGCTATAACGTACCAGCAATCCTTGAAGCCCTCGGCGGCGCCGACAATATTGTCAGCCTCGATAACTGCATTACCCGTCTGCGTTTATCAGTGAAAGATATGTCGCTTGTTAATGTACAGGCGCTGAAGGACAATCGGGCCATTGGCGTAGTACAACTTAATCAACATAACCTGCAAGTGGTTATCGGGCCGCAAGTTCAGTCGGTGAAAGATGAAATGGACGGTCTGATGCGCGCGGTTCAGGCATAAGGATAAGATATGTTCGATTTTTCAAAGGTCGTGGATCGTCATGGCACATGGTGTACGCAGTGGGATTATGTCGCCGATCGTTTCGGTACTGCTGACCTGTTGCCGTTCACGATTTCAGACATGGATTTTGCCACTGCTCCCTGCATTATTGAGGCGCTGAATCAGCGCCTGATGCACGGTGTCTTTGGCTACAGCCGCTGGAAAAACGATGAGTTTCTTGCGGCAATTGCTCACTGGTTTTCAACGCAACATTACACTGCCATTGATACGCAGTCAGTGGTGTATGGCCCTTCGGTTATCTATATAGTGTCAGAGCTGATTCGTCAGTGGTCTGAAGTCGGCGAAGGTGTGGTGATCCATACCCCTGCCTACGACGCATTTTACAAAGCCATTGAGGGTAATCAACGCACAGTGATGCCCGTTGCTTTAGAGAAGCGGGCTGATGGCTGGTTTTGTGACATGGATAAACTGGAAGCTGTGTTGGCGCAACCGGAGTGTAAAATTATGCTCCTGTGTAGTCCGCAGAACCCTACCGGCAAAGTCTGGACTTGCGATGAGCTGGAGACAATGGCCGATCTGTGCGAACGTCATGGTGTGCGAGTCATTTCCGATGAGATTCATATGGATATGGTGTGGGGCAAGCAACCACATATTCCCTGGAGCAACGTGGCGCGCGGAAATTGGGCGCTACTGACCTCAGGCTCAAAAAGCTTCAATATTCCCGCCCTGACAGGTGCTTACGGGATTATTGAAAATAGCAATAGCCGCGAAGCGTACTTATCGGCGCTGAAAGGTCGTGATGGGTTATCTTCGCCTGCCGTACTGGCGCTTACCGCACATATCGCCGCCTATCAGCAAGGCGCACCGTGGCTGGATGCCTTACGCGTCTATCTGAAAGACAATCTGACGTATATTGCAGATACGATGAATACCGCATTCCCGGAGCTAAACTGGCAAATTCCACAATCCACTTATCTGGCCTGGCTTGATCTCCGGCCACTGAATATAGACGACAACGCGTTGCAAAGAGCCCTGATTGAGCAAGAAAAAGTGGCGATTATGCCAGGATATACCTATGGTGAAGAAGGTCGCGGCTTTGTGCGTCTCAATGCCGGATGTCCGCGTTCAAAACTGGAGAAAGGCGCCGCCGGGTTGATTAACGCCATCCGCGCCGTACGCTGATTGTGATTGCGCAACGAATATAATCGTTGCGCAACATAGATTTTTACCCTGTTTTGTTTTTATAATGATGCGCACTTTATATACCCAGAAAAAGAGTGCGACCATGATTGATACCACCCTGCCATTAACTGATATTCATCGCCACCTTGATGGCAACATTCGCCCCCAGACCATCCTTGAACTTGGCCGCCAGTATAATATCTCGCTTCCTGCACAATCTCTGGAAACGTTGATCCCCCACGTTCAGGTCACCGCCAACGAACCCGATCTGGTTAGCTTTCTGACCAAACTTGACTGGGGCGTTAAAGTTCTGGCGTCTCTTGACGCCTGCCGCCGCGTTGCGTTTGAAAACATTGAAGATGCTGCCCGTAACGGCTTGCATTATGTTGAACTGCGTTTTTCGCCGGGTTACATGGCAATGGCGCATCAGTTACCTGTTGCTGGCGTTGTCGAAGCGGTTATTGATGGCGTACGCGAAGGTTGCCGCACCTTTGGCGTACAAGCGAAACTCATCGGGATTATGAGCCGGACTTTTGGCGAAGCCGCCTGCCAGCAAGAACTGGAGGCATTTCTGACCCACCGTGACCAGATTACCGCGCTGGATTTAGCTGGCGATGAGCTGGGTTTTCCGGGGAACCTGTTCCTTTCCCATTTTAACCGCGCACGTGATGCAGGCTGGCATATTACTGTTCACGCTGGCGAAGCCGCCGGACCGGAAAGCATCTGGCAAGCCATTCGTGAACTGGGCGCGGAGCGTATTGGTCATGGTGTGAAAGCGATTGAAGATCGGGCGTTGATGGATTTCCTCGCCGAACAACAAATTGGTATTGAATCCTGCCTGACTTCGAACATTCAGACCAGCACCGTGGCTTCTCTGCAGGCGCATCCGTTGAAAACGTTCCTTGAGCATGGCATACGCGCCAGCATTAATACCGACGATCCTGGTGTACAGGGCGTAGATATCATTCATGAATATACTATTGCCGCACCTGCTGCAGGATTATCCCGCGAGCAAATTCGCCAGGCACAAATCAACGGTCTGGAGATGGCTTTTTTAAGTGCTGATGAGAAACGTGCGCTGCGGGAAAAAGTAGCAACAAAATAAGAGCGTGCTGCCTGAGAAAACGCGCCAGCGTCGTATCAGGCATTAAACTTATCGCCGGATACGGCGTAACGCCCTATCCGGTCAACAAAATCAATAATCACGCCAGGCACAACGTCGCGCGATGTCTGGCGGATTCGATACCAAGTTCAATAAGTTCCATCACCTGAATGGCCTGGCTTGCCGGAACCGGATTTTCGCCGTCGCCATTCAATGCATCACGAATAGCCGCGTAATAAGCCGGATAATTTCCCGGCACTGTCAGCAGCGTTTCTTCGACACGTTCGTCACCTTTGACTCGCGTCAGTACGCCATCACGCATATCATAGCCCCAATCTTCCTGCGGCAATCGTTCGCCATTTTTCAGACGCTCTTCCTGCGGATCAAGACCATATTTAATATAGCTGCCACGTGACCCGTGAACGATATAGCGCGCAGACTCTGCCGCCGCCAGCATAGTGCCATGTAAAATAACCCGTCGCTGTGGATAGGACAAAATAGCGTGAAAATAATCGGTCGACTGCGCCCCTGGACGTAATTGCGCTAAATCCACTGTCATACTGATCGGTAAACCAAACAACATAATGGCCTGATCGAGCAGATGCGGCGCCAGATCGTACCAGATACCGCTGCCAGGACCGCCCTGTTCACGCCAGCGATCGCGCACCTGTGGGCGAAAACGGTCAAAGTGAGATTCAAAGTAAGCAACTTCACCCAGTACGCCTTCCGCAAGCAGTCCTTTCAGCGTCAGGAAATCACTGTCCCAGCGGCGGTTATGAAAGACCGACAGCACGCGCCCCACACGCTTTGCCAGCGCATCAAGCTCCCGCGCTTGTGACAGTGTCACGGTAAAAGGTTTATCGACAACGACATGTTTTCCCGCTTCCAGCGCTGCTTTGGCTAACGGAAAATGGGTATCGTTGGGGGTAGGAATGACGATTAAATCTATGCTGGGATCATTAAAGATATGCTTCGGCTCAGGGACAACCGCAGCCATCGGCCAGTCGGCCTTTACTTTTGTTTCGTCGCTACTGGAAACCACAGCCAGCTCCAGCCCGGGCGTACCCGCAATTAAGGGCGCATGGAAGGTTTTACTCGCATAGCCGTACCCAATCAACCCAACACGAATGTTGTCGCTCATGTCATCGCCCCTCAGTGAAGTAGATCGCTATTTGACACTATCCTTTATCCGCTCACAACAATTTAATAACCTGCCGGCATCGCCAGGTCGTTGTTTAACTTAAGTCAAAGAAATAGCGATTTCTCCCAAGATTAAAGATAAATGTCGTAAAAACATTGGCAAAAATCTTGCTGGAGCAATTATTGCTAAGTAACATTTATGCTCTGTCGTTAATGGATCAATCAACATAGATGTGGGCAGTAATGAATCGTCTTATTGAATTAACAGGTTGGATCGTTCTTACCATTTCAGTCATTCTTCTTGGCGTGGCCAGTCACATCGACAACTACCAGCCACCTGAGCAGAGTGCCCCGGTACAGCACAAATAGCCCTCTGCTCTTGCAGAACAACATGCAGCCCCTTTGGGCGCATGTCTAACTTATTGGCTATATAAACCAGGAATTTATTATCTTGTTCGGCGTTGTTAACGATTGTCAGGGGGAGTAAAGCACGTTACTCTTTTCTTAGCAGTATTTATTCCCTGAATATTTGCATTAGCGCAGTCTTATTATTGCTATTGCACAAGTGTTCACCTTCGGTGAATTTTTGTCATTACAAATAATATCTACCCCGATGGTATTAGTTATTTTATGGATCATTTATGACTGTTCAGGACTACTTATTAAAATTTCGTAAAATCAGTTCACTTGAAAGCCTGGAAAAACTCTACGATCACCTTAATTACACTCTGACGGACGATCTGGACATTATAAATATGTACCGTGCAGCCGATCATCGTCGCGCAGAACTGGTCTCTGGCGGACGTTTGTTTGACCTCGGTCAGGTTCCGAAGTCTGTCTGGCATTACGTTCAATAAAGAAAGTAGCGATCGATTATAAAAGCTTTATAATAGCGCCCCTAATATCAGATTTGTCTGTTTGCTGTCGCTTTTCTGGAGAACTTATGACCACCACAACGCCACAACGTATTGGAGGCTGGTTGCTTGGCCCGTTAGCCTGGCTGTTAGTCGCCTTGTTAAGTACGACACTGGCGCTGTTGCTGTATACTGTGGCGCTATCTTCTCTGCAAACATTTAAAACGCTCGGCGAACAACTCCTGACAACGCAAATCTTATGGGGCGTTTCTTTTATTACTGCCATCGCCATGTGGTATTACACATTGTGGTTGACCATTGCATTCTTTAAACGTCGGCGCTGTGTTCCTAAACACTATATTATCTGGCTATTGGTTTCCGTATTACTGTCGGTTAAAGCCTTCGCTTTTTCACCCGTTGAGGATGGAGTAGCCGTCCGCCAATTGCTGTTTACGTTGCTGGCAACCGCATTGATCGTCCCCTATTTCAAGCGTTCATCCCGGGTCAAAACGACGTTTGTGAATCCGTAATAACCTTACAGTTAACCTGTTGTCGCCTCCTCTGGATTATCGGATAATAGGCGGCTTTTTTATTTCAGGCCGAAAAATGACTGATTACCTGTTACTGTTTGTCGGAACCGTACTGGTCAACAACTTTGTACTGGTCAAGTTTCTGGGCCTCTGTCCGTTTATGGGCGTTTCCAAAAAGCTGGAAACCGCGATGGGGATGGGGCTGGCAACAACATTTGTCATGACGCTGGCGTCAATCTGCGCCTGGCTTATCGACACGTGGATTTTAATCCCGCTCAATCTGATTTACCTGCGTACGCTGGCATTTATTCTGGTGATTGCCGTAGTCGTGCAGTTCACCGAGATGGTTGTGCGTAAAACCAGCCCTGTACTTTATCGTCTACTGGGCATTTTTCTGCCGCTGATAACCACAAACTGTGCGGTGCTTGGCGTAGCATTGTTGAATATTAATCTCGGACATAATTTCTTGCAGTCGGCGCTGTACGGTTTTTCCGCCGCCGTCGGCTTCTCACTGGTAATGGTGCTTTTCGCCGCGATACGCGAACGCCTGGCTATAGCCGATGTCCCGGCCCCTTTCCGCGGTAATGCCATTGCACTGATTACCGCAGGTCTTATGTCTCTGGCCTTTATGGGCTTTAGTGGTTTGGTGAAGTTGTAATGAATGCTATCTGGATTGCCGTTGCCGCCGTGAGCCTGTTAGGCTTGGTGTTTGGCGCCATTCTGGGTTATGCCTCCCGCCGTTTTGCGGTGGAAGACGATCCGGTCGTTGAGAAAATTGACGAAATTTTACCACAGAGCCAGTGTGGTCAGTGCGGCTATCCTGGCTGCCGCCCGTATGCGGAAGCTATAAGCTGCAATGGGGAAAAGATCAACCGCTGCGCGCCCGGCGGGGAAGCCGTAATGTTGAAAATTGCCGGGCTGCTTAATGTCGAGCCACAACCACTGGACGGCGATGCACAAGAGTTGACGCCAGCGCGTATGGTGGCGGTTATCGATGAAAATAACTGTATTGGCTGCACCAAATGTATTCAGGCGTGTCCGGTAGACGCCATTGTCGGTGCCACCCGTTCCATGCATACAGTGATGAGCGAACTGTGCACAGGCTGCAATCTGTGTGTTGACCCGTGCCCGACACAATGCATTTCCTTACAACCGGTCGCAGAAACGCCTGACAGCTGGAAATGGGATCTGAACACCATTCCCGTGCGTATCATTCCTGTGGAACACCATGCTTAAGTTATTCTCTGCTTTCAAAAAAAATAAAATCTGGGACTTCAATGGCGGCATTCATCCACCGGAGATGAAAACTCAGTCTAACGGTACTCCCTTGCGTCAGGTTCCACTGGCGCAACGTTTTGTTATGCCGCTAAAACAGCATATTGGCGCAGAAGGCGAGTTGTGCGTCAGCGTTGGCGATAAAGTGCTGCGCGGTCAGCCTCTGACTCGTGGTCGCGGCAAAATGCTGCCTGTTCACGCGCCCACATCCGGTACCGTAACAGCCATTGCGCCCCACTCTACCGCACATCCTTCGGCATTAGCTGAATTAAGCGTGATTATTGATGCCGATGGCGAAGACCGCTGGATCCCACGCGATGGTTGGGTCGATTATCGCTCACGTAGCCGGGAAGCGTTAATTGAACGCATTCATCAGTTTGGCGTCGCCGGGCTTGGCGGCGCAGGCTTCCCGACAGGCGTTAAATTGCAGGGCGGCGGCGATAAAATCGAAACCTTGATCATCAATGCCGCTGAATGCGAGCCGTATATTACTGCCGATGACCGTCTGATGCAGGATTGTGCTGCCCAGGTTGTAGAGGGCATTCGCATTCTTGCGCATATCCTCCAGCCGCGCGAAATTCTTATCGGTATTGAAGATAACAAACCGCAGGCGATTTCCATGCTGCGCGCGGTTCTGGCGGATTCTCACGATATTTCATTGCGCGTTATTCCGACTAAATACCCTTCCGGCGGCGCCAAACAGTTAACGTACATTCTGACCGGTAAGCAAGTGCCGCACGGCGGTCGCTCATCGGATATTGGCGTATTAATGCAAAATATTGGTACGGCTTACGCGGTGAAACGAGCTGTCATCGACGGCGAGCCCATTACCGAACGCGTCGTAACGCTGACCGGTGAAGCGATTACGCGTCCGGGCAATGTCTGGGCACGACTGGGAACCCCGGTAAAACACCTGCTTACTGATGCTGGTTTTTGCCCTTCTGCCGATCAAATGGTAATTATGGGCGGCCCACTAATGGGCTTTACATTGCCGTGGCTTGACGTTCCGGTGGTAAAAATCACCAACTGCCTGTTGGCACCATCTGCCAGTGAATTGGGTGAACCACAGGAAGAGCAAAGTTGTATCCGCTGCAGCGCCTGTGCTGACGCCTGCCCTGCCGATTTATTGCCGCAACAGTTGTACTGGTTCAGTAAAGGCCAGCAGCACGATAAAGCTACCACGCATAATATTGCTGACTGTATTGAATGTGGCGCCTGCGCGTGGGTTTGCCCAAGCAATATTCCACTGGTGCAATATTTCCGCCAGGAAAAAGCGGAGATTGCGGCCATTCGTCAGGAAGAAAAACGCGCCGCAGAAGCGAAAGCACGTTTTGAAGCCCGGCAGGCACGTCTGGAACGCGAGAAGGCAGCACGTCTGGAGCGACATAAAAGCGCAGCGGTACAACCTGCCGCTAAAGACAAAGATGCGATTGCTGCTGCACTGGCACGGGTGAAAGAGAAACAAGCCCGGGCCACGCAACCTGTTGTGATTAAGGCCGGCGAACGACCGGATAACAGTGCGATTATTGCGGCCCGGGAAGCGAGAAAAGCGCAAGCCAGAGCGAAACAGGCGGAATTGCAACAGACCAACGAGGCAGCGCCCATTGCCGATCCGCGTAAAGCT
>NZ_BBMY01000072.1 GCF_000759775.1 Escherichia albertii NBRC 107761 = DSM 17582 | reverse complement strand
ACAAAAAGAGCATTCAGTTACCTGAATGCTCTGAGGCCGATGATAAACGTAGAATTGCCTGATGTGCCATGCTTATCAGGCCTACGTAATTCTGCAATATATTGATATAGCATTATTTTGTAGGCCGGATAAGGCGTGAGCGAAACGCGCTTTGCCCTCAGTTTTACTCTTTATCAGAGTAGCTATAACCGTAATAGTTATAGCCATAACCGTAGGCGGTGCTGGCGCGTTTAACCACACAGTTGAGGATTGCACCTTTAATATTGACGCCCGCCTGTTCCAGACGTTGCATCGACAAGGCTACCTCTTTGGCGGTGTTTAACGCAAAACGAGCGACCAGCAGGCTGGTACCGACATAACGGCCCACGACTGCGGCATCACTTACCGCCAGCATCGGCGGCGTATCGACAATCACCATATCGTAATGCTCGTTAGCCCATTCCAGTAGCTGGCGCATCCGATCGCGCATCAGCAGCTCTGACGGATTAGGCGGCACCTGACCACGGGCGATTACATCGAATCCCCCTTTGCCGAAAGACTGAATTACCTTACCGATTTCATCTTTGCCTGTCAGATATTCAGACAAACCATGCTCATTACTCACGTTAAACAGGTTATGCGAATAACCACGACGTAAGTCAGCATCGATGAATAACACTTTTTGATCGGACTGAGCTATCACCGCGGCCAGAGTTGAACTGACGAATGTTTTACCGCTGTCTGGCGTTGCACCAGTAATCATCAGGACATTATTCGCCGACTCCATCATGGCGAAGTGCAGACTGGTACGTAACGCACGCACAGCTTCCACGGCGAAATCCGCCGGGTTATCCACCGCCAGGAAGGGGATATTTTTCGTACGGTGACGTTGCTGATTCGAGAACCAGCTCTTCTTGTGCAGGCGCATACGCTTATCCAGCCACTCAGACATTGGAATGGTGGCATAAACGCTGATACCTTGCTCTTCCAGCTGTTCCGGCGCTTCCACACCACGACGCAACATGGCGCGTGCGAGCACGGCACCGACTGAAATAAACAGGCCGAGAATAAAACCAAGCACCACATTCAACGCTTTTTTCGGTTTTACCGGCTGCGGCTGAGTCACTGCCGGGTCGATAATCCGCACGTTACCAATCGCACTGGATTTCGAAATGCTTAACTCCTGCTGGCGGTTAAGCAATTGCAGATATACCGCGCGGCCCGCTTCCACGTCACGGCTTAAACGCAGAACTTCCTGCTGAGTGGAAGGCATTGCCGATACGCGTTTATTCAGGCGTTTACGCTCCTGCTCCAGCGTCTGGCGCTTTTCCAACAGCGCACGATAGGTCGGGTGATCTTTCTTATACAGCTGGGAGATCTCTGCTTCACGGAAAGTCAGCTCGTTGAGTTGATTATCAACATTAACAATCTGCTCAAGAACGGCTTTAGCCTCCAGGTTCAGGTCGACCGAATCACGTTGCTGACGATAGGCGTTCAGCTTTTCTTCCGCCTGATCCAGCTCACTACGTACTTGTGGTAACTGACGCTGCAGGAACTCAAGACTTTGTGAATCCTGCGCGGCCTGGCGTGCGATATTCTGCTGCAAATAATTGTTAGCGATGCTGTTCAGAATATGAGTGATCAGTTGCGGATCATCACCGGTCATGGTGAGTTCCAGCATCCCGCTCTCTTTACTGCGCTCGCTAACGGTAAAGGTTTCCTGCAGGGCGTTAATCGCTTCCAGTTCCGTGCGCTGACTCAGGATAAACTTCGTCCCCGGCTCAGCCTTCATGTCTGCGACGGTAAGTGCAATGCCGTCTTTTTCCACACGCTGGCCGATTGTGCCATTAACGGTGAAATCTTCACCTTCCAGCGTATAGTGACCGTTTTCCCCAACAGTCAGCGTCAGTTTCTGGTCCTGACCATTCAGTTGCGGGATATGCATCCAACTGATAGCCAGTTCACCTGGCTTCTCTTTGGTTAATCTCGCCCAACCACGACCGACGATCGGAAAGTACTTCTGCTCAACAATGTCACGCAGATTAAGCTCCGCAATGGTTTTGCCCAGAATCATACGTGATTGCAGTAGCTGGATTTCCGGCGCCGATTCGGGCGAGGAATTAGGGATCATATCGCTCAGGCCGCTAAGAATAGCGTTACCTTGTTTCTGCTCGACCTGTACCAACGTGTCCGCCTGATAAATCGGCGTACTGAGTAGCGAATAAGCGACGGCGATCAGCGTGAACAACGTTGTTACGCTAATGATCAACTTACGGTGATCCCATAATTCGCCGACCAGACGAAGCAGATCGATCTCATTTTCCTGAGTGCTACCTGGCGGCGTATTCATATTTTTAGTTGTCATCGTATTTTATAAACTCAAATTACCGGCTGAGGCGCTTCGCCCATTCCTGACTGGCGCGCTCCAACATACCGTAAACATGTTCAAATGCGTCCTGGCTTTTACGATAGGGATCCGGGATCTCTTTCTGTTCCAGCCATTGCCCAAAAAGCATTGTCTTCCCGCGCACCTCGGGAGCTATTGCGGTAACCTGAGCAATATGCTCTGACTCCATTGCCAGAATCAGATCGTAATTACGAGCCATCTCAGCGGTTAGCTTACGTCCGGCGTGTCCTTCGAGCGACACGCCATGATTAGCGGCAACATCTGCCGCTGTCGCATCGGCAGGGTGTTTTACCAGACCATGAATGCCTGCCGATTTGACTTTTACGCCCGGTAAGCGTTTACGCAGCAACCGTTCGCCAATCGGCGAACGGCAAATGTTGCCAGTGCACACAACCAGGATAGAGTTAAATTTTAGTTGGGCCATGTTTGAATCCACCGTGAAGTCTCTGTCAGGTCATGCACCCCGGAAATCGTCGGTACCAGCAGAGAAATCACACGGTTCCAACGAGCCAGAGGGGCAGTAGTGACATAAACAATGTCGTAAGGTTCAAGCTGGAATTCCGTTCCGAGTATCATTGCTGATGCGTCCTTCGCATTCAGCTGATAAATATTGGCGATTTTGCCATTCTGCTTGTTTTGCGTTGCACGAATAACAAAAATTCCCGTCGCGTCGGCGACATCCTGATTCATACCCTCGGCGTTGCCTAAGGCTTCCGCCAGCGTCATACCGCTGCGATCCATTTTGAGCGTACTCTGTTTCCCTACTTCGCCCATCACGAAGACTTTCAGGTCATCGTTGCGCGGAATAAACAAAATATCGCCTGGATGCAGCAGTTTGTTCTGACGCAAGTCGCCACGCTGCATTAGCGCGTAGAGGTTGATTTTGGTTTTAACGCCATTCTGGGTTAACACGACATTGCGCCAGTCAGCATCAGCAGTCAGGCCGCCCGCGGCGTTAATCGCATCCATAATGGTCAGCGGGATATTGGTAATCGGCTGCTGACCGGATTTAGTCACTTCGCCGGTAACGTACGCTTTCTGCGAACGGAACGCCGCGACGCTGACATCCACCTGCGGACTTTCAATCACTGCATCCAGACGCGCGGTAATTTCATTACGGACTTGAGTAAGGGTTTTCCCCGCCACTTTCAAGCGACCAATGTAGGGGTAGAAAATCGCGCCATCGGCGTTAACCCAGTTACCCGTATCGCTGGCGCTACGGTATTGACCCGCTGGCGTGGTGAGTTCCGGGTGATCCCAGACGGTGACCATCAATACGTCGCCAATGCCGATGCGATATTCATAGTTCGCGATTTGCTGCTCAAGCTCCGGGTTAGCCTGCGACATAATCGGCTTTGCGCGTAGTTGATCAATCAGTCCTGGTGTGACGGGATAGATATTGACCATTTTGTCCAGATCATACTGGTTGTCAGGTAATTCGATGACATCCTTATTACTGGTCGATAAATTCTGACCAGGAACAAGGGTACATGCTGTTAAAGACAGAACAGCTAATGTCAGTACCGAAAATTTAAAAATGTTCTTTTTCATTGGTTTATATTTATCAGTCAATGTAACGTTATGAATCGTTTCAGGTTATTGTCCAACCGGTACTTCTCGCTCTGCCGTCATTGGATAGAGCTGGTATTTCCGTGAGAGCATTTGTCCACCGTCACGCGTCAATGGCGTCCATGAAATCGTCGCACGGTTGCGGTTAGGTCCAATGGTCATCAAGTCGAACGGAATCGAGATATAAAAACCTTTACTAAAGCCGCCTTCGCCGTAGTCATCTTTCGACACGTTACTGAGCGCCGCCCAGACACCTACCGCCACGCCGCTGTCAAAGCGTTTTGCTACGTCAATCGTTGCCCCTTTATCCTTCGCCAGATACTGACCAACGCTGAGTTTCATCAGCACGCCGTTAAGCGTCGGCGGATTCCAGTACGCCGTCACAAAACCTGTTGGCGTGGAATAATCGGTGAAGCGCATCATGTTGTCCCAGTCACGCTGCTTCACGTAGTTAACATCTACACCCAGCGCCCAACTGGCATCGAGCGGACGATAAAGCAGCTCGGAACCGACGCCGGCATACATGGTTTCCAGATAGCCGCCATATACCTGGCCGTAGAATCCATTGCCCAGATCGGCAAAGTAGTTCGCCTGTAAGTTGTTGAGATAGACATCATTACGTACGTAATCGCGGATATGCGTACGTACGCGGGGCAGGGTAGAGTCCGCAGGTAACAACGACGACTTAAATTTGTCGTAGTTGTTGTAAATATTGGTGAAAATGCCGCCATCAAGCAGCAAATGATCGGTAAACCAGTAACGAGCGCTGGACATCAGACCCAACTGGAACATATAGAAATCTTCCGGCCCGCCCAGTGACTGTGACAACGTTGGATTGAAAGAATAACTAAAGCGGTCTTCGCGAATACGGTAACCGCGACCAAAGGCAGAAAGATCGGCTGCCTCAACACGCTGTTGTTGCAGTTGTTCTGGTTTACCTGGCGCAGTACCTGCCAACTGTTTACGCAGGCTGGCAACGTCGGTTTCAGTCGTCACCATCGCCATATGCTCACGTTTTTGCGTCACACTAATCTTCTCGACGCCCTGCGGAAGGTTATTCACCAGAATTCGATTAGCGCGATCGACCGCCTCGCGTGAGTCGCGGTATTTGTACTGCTCGCCGGACATATACAGCGTCTTATCGTGCAGTTGGATTTCCGGCGCTTCAAAACCTGCGTTGTACTTCAGCGCGGTAAGTTGGTTCGCCACTGTGGTGTACTGCAATCCTTCAGACTCCGGCGCAGGTTGATACGCCGGTTTTGGCGTATCGCGCAGGGCAGGGCGCAGATCGTTGAAGTTGGTCCGTAACGTGAAGCCAAACATCAACGTGTTGCCACGCTCATAGCTAAGGTTGAGATCTGCCCAGTTAGCGGCACGATAGACGGCGCCGAAATTGAAATGACTTGCCTGCGGCAATTTACCCGCAAAATCATTCTGGTAATTGTTGCCGTCGTATTCGAGTTTCAGACGCAGAGGATTCCACGGCGTTTGATACTCGATACCGCCAAAAACAGAGGCTGGACCACGAAAGATATCGCTAAAACTGATATCTCCCGCATCGTGAGACTCCGCGCGATGGCAATATTTATCGCTTATCCGACAAAACGGGTTGGTAATATTGCCCGCATTACCGGCATAACCCCAGGCCATACCGAGAGTGAAATCGAACGGACCCGCTTGTTTGCTGGCGACCAGATACTCACCGTCAAACAAACCCGTACCCGCGATATCGCGTTTACCAAATGCCACTTGCGGCAGCCAGTAACCTTCTTCCCACAGACGAAGTTTAAAATCGAACGATTTGTCTTTATACGACTGGTCGCCGCTGAAATCTTCCCATTGGCTATATTTGCGCGTACGGACATCCGTATAACGAATGGTTCCCTCCAGCCACGGAAATAGCGCCACAGAAGTGGAGTAGAAACGGTACTGGTCGTTATCCCGGTAGTTGATGCTGAATTCGCCTTCCGGCGCGATACGGGCATTAGGCATTTGCAACAGCCCGGTGCCGCCAAAGTCCGATTGCGAAGGGCCCACCGGATCAGGATAGGTTAATACTTCAGCATGACAGGCACTGGAGACGGCAATGGCCAGGCAGCTTAAAAGATAAGAGTTCTTCTTCATCAGTCAGGAACACGTTGCGTTAAAACAGACACAATCTGGTTATTTAAATCAGCATATTTTTCTGGGAGAACGTGCGTGGAAAAGCCCAACCAAAGCTGACTGCCTGGCGGTGGCTCAACATGTCTTTTATTCCACAAGGCGACGGGCGCGACGACAGTCTTGCCCTCCGGCGTAATAACGAAGACGTTATTGCTGTCAGCGCCCGCCAGACGGGGGTGATGTTGCAGATAATCTGCAACGCTACGGCCCGCCCGCCAGGGTAATTGACCGGCCCCGGAGACAGCGCCCAATAAGGTGATTGTGCTCGGGCGCTGTACGGCATAGAGCGCATAGTCGCCGACCAGTGGGCGATTACTGTCCTCATCCACACGCACAAAGTCAGGATCCAGTTCGACCGATAAGCGGCCTGTGATATTGAGATTGGTCAGTTGCTGACGAACGAATTTAATCGTTGCAGCCACATCGTCATCGGCTTCCGCTTCCCAGGAAGCCAGTTGCGCCATGACATGCTGGTAATCTTTATCGGCTTTGGCTTTTGCCGCAGAATCAGTCAGCAGAGCGCCAGGCCACCAGAGGCGATCGCGCAATTGTGGTTGCGTCACCAGTTGAGCTACGTTTTCCACCGACTCGACAGATAACGCCTGTTTTTCGCCCGGCAGATAGACGGTTACCGAGCCCTGCGCGAAGGCATGGGGCGTTATCACGTAAAGGACGCTGGCAATAAAATACGACGGTAATTTATTCATGGTGCGGGTTTAAGAAATGTCATTTCTACGGGAATTACCCCTGCGCCTAACATTTGCCGACTTTGACGAACCTGGCCAGTGGCCGAATCGACCCAGAATGTATTTTGCCAATGTCTTTCTGGCTGTGCGGAAGTAACGTCTTCCTGCCAGACATTGCACAGTACATTGCGACCAGCAATATTCAGCGTCTCTAATCCAGCAAAGGAAAACGTGGAGCTGACGGTCGCAGAGCGAAAATGGTTATCTTCGCTCCAGAGAATATCACGCGTCCAGCTGCTGCCATCTTTTAATGCCAGCGCATTACGCAATGGGTCCTGCTGATAGTTTGTCACTTCCTGCAGATTATTATTAAGTTTGACGGTTTTTAACAGACGTCCATTGTGGGTAACCAGCATGGCGTTATCCTGGGATAACCATTTGCTTTGTTCTTGTTCTATATATCCCAGTACCACAAATATTCTTTGCCCATCATTCAGGCGTAAATACATGGTGGAATAAGGCAACGCCTGGATCTGCTGATCCGCGATAGTGATGTCCTGATTATCGAAAAGACCGGCACGAAATGTATCAACCATACTTTGTTGACTGTGAGTACATCCCGTCAGAAATAGTGCGAAAATCGATAAAATAAGCGGGCGCACCTTTAATCCTTGAAAGGTTGGTTAAAAAAATGCAAATCTCCAAAACCCGGTGCGAATATCGCAACCGGGTCTTATTTAACTCAGTTTTCGGCGATTTTAGTCAGAATTAATGCGTAGTAGACGTCGTGGTTGAGGTATTGTGAGAACCGCCATCGCCACTGTCATTAGCGGCTACTACCGCCAGGGCCGCCACACCAACAGCCGTTGCCACACCGACAATAGTTGCAGTACCGACAGCGCCAGCAGCCACGCCGCCAGTTGTTGCAGCGGTTGTTGCGCTAGTAGTACCGGCAGTTGTCGTTGTAGCCTCAGCCCCGGTTTCTGTGCCTGGTGCGGCAAATGCAGCTGGGGTGGTCAACATGAAGGCCATAAGGATTGCAGAAAGCTTGTGTTTCATAACTTTTCCTTTATTCATCGCATGGACAATACGTACGCTTGAGATCAGGATTGTCAACTTTAAGTATAACATCCTTGCGGAATCTCCCTTTCCGCATACACTCGGTACAATAAACCGCGAGTGGGAAAGGTGCGCAGAGGGAAATATAAGTTTGTGTAAAATTTCCCTCTGGAAATACGACTTGTGAGGATAAGATAAATCTTAGCAAAATACAAATTTAAGATAGGGATATTGTTAAGAAAGCTATTTATTATTGCTGTTGATATAGTTTCTGGCGGTATTATGATGGTTTGCCAAATGGCGTTTATAACGATTGGCTCCGAACGCATTCGGTTTATCATGTTAATTGTATTCTGCAAATATAACATGGTGAATAATTTCGCTGAAAATTAATAAGCCATTTTTACCGGACAGTCAGGTTAAAAATGAAAGTGTCTGTTTAAGAAAGATAAACA
This sequence comes from Escherichia albertii NBRC 107761 = DSM 17582, assembly GCF_000759775.1. Classification (GTDB taxonomy): domain Bacteria; phylum Pseudomonadota; class Gammaproteobacteria; order Enterobacterales; family Enterobacteriaceae; genus Escherichia; species Escherichia albertii. Next base: position 16,351 of record NZ_BBMY01000072.1, on the reverse strand, counting down.
TTTGCCGCAGTGGGGCCGCGTAGACCATTAACACGGCAAAACTCTACACGCACTCCTGGAATGAGCGTTTCGGCGTCGCGGAGACTTAATGCTGAAATATGAACCTGGACTTCTTTACGACCGTCGGAGGGGATGATGAATCCTTTACCGCTTTTGCGATCAAAGGTTTTGACAATTCCTGTCATTTTACGGGACAAACAAATTCCTTACTGATAAATCTGCGCTGCACTATACGGTGTTAATAAAATAAAGCCAGTGATATTTAAGACCGCCGGATGGCTAAAATAAAATTTGCTTAATCTCATTTATCATGCGTTAATAACGGCGTCGGTTTGAAAGACAGACAGCATACAAAGTAGTTTACTAAAGCAGTTCTCATTATCAGGCATTATCCCCTTCTTTTGAGTCTCTCTCCTGAACACTAAGTAGTCTCTGTATTAAAGCCCTGTTTGCCGAAAGGCCCAAAATGAAGGAAGTAAAATATGTCTAATAAAATGACTGGCTTAGTAAAATGGTTTAACGCAGATAAAGGTTTCGGCTTTATCTCCCCATCTGATGGCGGCAAGGATGTGTTTGTTCATTTCACCGCCATTCAGAGCAATGAATTCCGCACGCTGAATGAAAATCAGAAAGTAGAATTCAGCATTGAGCAGGGACCGCGTGGACCTGCGGCAGCGAACGTCGTTACGCTCTGAGGTTACTGTTATTACTCAACATCTCCATTTCCGCTGCCCATGTTGTCATGGTTCACAGTACCGCACATCGGCGTTCGATGTGACGGAGCGAAACCCTTTTGGCGCTAAGTGTATTTTCTGTAAATCAACGATGCTCACTTTTGATAACGTCGCTTTGCAAATACGTACTGACCAGGCGTCACTGGACTGCACAAAATAATATCAGGCTCCCTCGTGGAGCCTTTTTTACATCTGCACTCTTTCCCTTCAGTTCTGTATGTATAATGAACGATAACCTGTTGATTATTGAATCTTTCGGGGAGATGGCTTATAACATTTCTTACCTGACCAGGGTACCGGTAACCAACACCTTACTGGCGTGTTGCTGTCTTTTAAGACCAGAAGAGGTTAACAGTGAATATTGAAGAGCTAAAAAAACAAACTGAAACGGAAATTGCCGATTTTATTGCGCAAAAAATCGCCGAACTGAACAAGAACACAGGGAAAGAAGTCTCTGAGATTCGCTTTACCGCACGGGAGAAAATGACCGGGCTGGAAAGTTATGATGTCAAAATCAAAATAATGTGATTTTGTGAACATCACCCCGAGTGAGGTGATGTTCCGCTAGTCGCTATTTTAGTGACCAATCATTGGCGCTTGTGGAATTAAACGCAGATACAACTCTTCCGGCACCGGGCTTTGCCATACGCCCGTATACATCGCGTACCCCATCACCGCAAACATAATCCCCAGGACTAATAGCGTCATTAACCAGCCAGACAACGCAAAGGCTTTTTTATTTGCCGCAGGTTTTTGCAGCGAAAAGGCCAGGGTTGAGGCTACCGGACATGACTCCACGCAGGTCATACATCCGGTACACTCCACCGTACGTACCTGAATTAATTTATCGACCGGGATCCGCGACGGACAATTTTTCGCGCATTTTCCGCAGTCGATACAGCTTTCGGCATTGCGACGAATCTTAAAGGGGGATAATAGCGAGACGAGCCCCATTAACGCGCCATATGGACAGAGATATCGGCACCACGCATGACGAATAAACAGACTGGCAATTAGCAAAGTGATCACGCTGATTAACGTTGCTGTGCTCATATGGCGAAAGAAATTGAGCATTTTAACGTCCATCACCACGCTGTAGGGTGACAGCATAAAGTAGTGAATAGCCTGGGCAGGCATTAATAACGCGATATAAAGAAAAAAACTCAACAGTAAATATTTTATTCCCCGGAGTGGAATATCCAGCCAGCGGGGAAGGGCGAATTGCCGTCCGAACAGTTTTTTACCCACATCACCGATCAATTCAGAGAGCGTACCAATCGGGCATAGCCACGAACAAAACGCTTTTTTCAGCAACAGGCTGGTGATTAGAAATGCCACCAGCAATAGCATTGCAGCGGCGTGCACGGACGGTAACTGACCTGCTTCAAGGCTATATTTCAGATTCATCAGTCCGGCAATGGGTAGCCAGCCTTCGATGCCGCCAGGTCTGGCGACAAAAGGCGTATTTCCGGCGGTTTCGTAATATCGCACCCAGAACCAGAATGTGATGGCAATATAGATATTAATTGCTAACAGTAATAATTGCGTCGCTTTACGCCATGTTGTGGCATTGCGCCAGTCATTCCACGGTAATTTACCGCCCGTCGTACCTGGCCGCCGCTGCCAGCGGGTTCTTTTTTTCTCTGCCATGATTTTGCCAGTTCGTTAAGTTGCATACTAAATGCCACTATTCTAATTATTCTGAACTGGCTGATATTGATTCATATCGATTTATGGTCTTTCTTGTCCAGCCATTGTTCCAGAGCCGCGACACTATGCACAATTTCTTCACGCAGGGGGAGGGCTGTAAAGGGCTTTAGCTCCAGTTGTGCGCACAACCGACTGGCATCACGCATACCCAGACTGGCGCAACTGCTTTTTAACTGGTGCGCTATCCGTTTGATTTTCTCACCATCCTGAGTGGCGCGAGCGGCGTCTATTTCATCAAGAAGTGGCAGGGAGTGTTGCTGAAATAAATTCAGCCATTCTTTTATTTTTTCTGCACCCATCAGGCGGACATCTTCCATTAATTGCGAAGTATCAAGCGGCTGTTCATTCGTGGTTTGGCAGTGGAGATAGTGCGCGAGCAGTTGCCCCAATACCTCGCGTGATACCGGTTTGGGGATAATACCGCGAAACAGGGAACTGGTCCGCTGACGCAATGTTTCATCGATGACGTGGGCGCTAAAGCCAATCAGCACTAATGACGGATATTTCTCCGTCAATTGTCGGGCAAGCGTAATACCATCGATATCCGGCAAATCAAAATCCACCAGTGCGGCAGTAAACGATTCACTATTTTGTAACGCTTCTATGGCCTGAGCTGCATTTTCCGCCGTGGCTACCTGTGCGCCACTCGTGGTTAACATCTCAAGCGTAATTCGCTGAGTAAGCGGGTTATCTTCAATTAACAGCAAACGTAAACCATCCAGGCGTATTGTCTGATTGACTATTTTGGGGGCGGGCGCAGTGGCAACACGTAACGGCAAATGTAAGCAAAAACAACTCCCTGTACCCGGCATGCTGGTGGCGGTCAGTTTGCCGCCCATCGCCTGGGTCAGACTGCTACTGATAGTCAGCCCCAGCCCGGTGCCGCCGCGTTTGCCGCTTACCTGAACAAATGGCTGGAAGATGTCCGTCAGTTTTGCAGGATCAATACCACAGCCGCTGTCTTCTACTTCCACCAGCCATTGCTTGCCATCAGTGTGGCTACGCAAGGTAATCCGCCCGCGGTCAGTAAAGCGCAGGGCATTGCTCAACAGATTGGTCATCACTTGACGAATGCGCCGCGGATCGCCCATTAATACAGGTGGCACATCGTCGGCAATTTCCGTTGTTAGTCTAATCGGGCGCCCCTTCACCCGTCCGTTCATTAATTGCAGGGTACTTTCCAGCAGCGGGCGTGGTTCAAAGGGTTCATCGCTGACCGAAACATTCTTGCCACCTGCTTCGATAGCCGAATAATCGAGAATATCGTTAAGGATGGTCAGCAACGATTCGCCAGAGTCGGTAATCGCGCGCAAATCATCACGCTGGGCGTTAAGCGTCGGATTATCCGCCAGCAGTTGCGCGGTGCCGAGAATACCGTACAGCGGTGTGCGGATCTCATGACTCATCGCCGCCAGAAACGCCGATTTTGCCTGGCTGGCTTTTTCTGCTTCCGCCCGCGCTTGTCGGTGTTCTACTACCAGTTCCTGCAATTCGGCAGTGCGTGCTTTGACCTGCGCCGCCAGCTGTTCGCGGTGGCGATTCAGCGCATGAACGCTGCTGCGAAACGCATCCATCAGCCGCCCGATGGTGTCCAGCTCCCGCACGCCTGCGGTTTCCGGGAAAGGGGAGTCGATATCACCGTCCAGCAACCGTTGCAGCGCCTGCGTTTGTTCGGCAAGGGGACGCGTGACTGAGCGATAAACCACGCGCCAGAGGATCAAAATCAGTGCGCAAAGAGAAACGACGCCCAGCAATAACAGGCTGTATTGCCCGCGTGCGCTGGCTTTTTCCAGATGCGCCAGTCCGTGCTGGTTGCGCAGCTCAATAGTGTCGACCAGTTGACTGACTTTGCTACTAAACTGTGCGAACTGGGCGATGTTATTCTGGGCGAGTGTTTGCAGGCGATTGCTAATTTCATTGTCCTGCTGATAAAGCGTCAGCAAATCGCTATATCGGCTAACGGTAGTTAACGTTGTTGCGACCTGGGCACGAACACCCGGATCTTCAATGCGTATTTGCCGACGTTGCAGAATTTTCACCGCATTATTGAGCTGCTTTTCCAATGTTGGCGCATTTTTCTGGATCTGTTCCAACCCCAGATTCATCACCATCTGCTGCACCCGCAGGGCGCTAAGGCGCAGTTCATTCATCTGGTTAACATACTCAAGATCGATATCAATCAGCCGATCGAGTGCACTTTCTGCGGCCTGACGCTGATGTTGTTCGATCAAATCGTAAATCCCGGCCTGGGTCGCTCCGGCGGAGATTGCTGCATTATTCGCCTGACCTTGCGCCAGGCGTGCGATCTCATCGGCGGCGGCGACTATCTGCTGACTGAGTTGCTGTTGTTGCTGGCGCAGTTGCAAACGCTGCCCCACCAGTTCCCCTTGCTGACGTAACGAACGGGAGATCTCCTGCTCCTGTTGTTCAATAGCGGTGGTGTCAAAACCTTGTTCCCGTAACGCTTGCAGCAACGCATTAATCTTCAGGCTTTGTGCGGTGAGCATTCGCCCTTGCGCCTGCCACATCTTTTCGTTATCGGCACTGGTTAGATTCTGCGCGGCGAAAAGTTCCCAGGCGCTGGCCTCGCTCAACTGGCGCGCCATATTCATGGTAGGAATCAATGCCTGAGTATTGTCTTTTTCCACCTGGCTGATAAAGCGCAGGTTGTACCATCCCACCAGGGTACTGGTCAGGGTTAACAGCGCCATCAGGGCAAAGCCCATCCACAGTCTTCGGGTCAGGGTTAAATTCACGGTCGGTGCACTTAAGGTGAAAAATGTTGAGTCACAAAGCGGAATGCATCTAGCATAAAGCCTTATTATTGATGAGGCTATCATGCGCGTACTGCTATTGTTACTTCTTTCCCTTTTCATGTTGCCGGCATTTTCGGCTGATAACCTGTTGCGCTGGCATGATGCACAGCATTTCACGGTGCAACCTGCTACGCCGCTTAAAGCCAAACGCGCATGGAAACTGTGCGCGCTTTATCCCAGCCTGAAAGATTCATACTGGTTATCGTTAAACTATGGTATGCAGGAGGCTGCTCGCCGCTACTGTGTGGATTTAAAAGTGCTGGAGGCAGGCGGCTACAGCCAGTTGGCTACCCAGCAAGCACAAATCGACCAGTGTAAACAGTGGGGCGCAGAGGCCATTTTGCTCGGTAGTAGCACGACGTCATTTCCCGAGCTGCAAAAGCAGGTAGCAAGTCTGCCGGTGATTGAACTGGTAAATGCTATTGATGCTCCCCAGGTGAAAAGCCGTGTTGGTGTGCCCTGGTTTCAGATGGGCTATCAACCAGGGCGATATCTGGTGCAATGGAGCCACGGAAAACCACTGAACGTGCTGTTGATGCCCGGTCCTGATAACGCCGGGGGCAGTAAGGAGATGGTAGAGGGTTTCCGCGCAGCCATTGCCGGAAGCCCGGTGCATATTGTCGATATTGCACTCGGCGACAACGATATTGAAATCCAGCGTAACCTGTTGCAGGAGATGCTGGAGCGCTATCCAGAAATCGACGTCGTTGCCGGAACGGCCATTGCGGCAGAGGCGGCAATGGGTGAAGGGCGTAACCTGAAAACGCCGCTTACCGTGGTGTCGTTTTATCTTTCACATCAGGTGTATCGCGGACTAAAGCGGGGAAGAGTGATTATGGCTGCCAGCGATCAAATGGTCTGGCAGGGGGAACTGGCGGTTGAGCAGGCCATCAGGCAATTACAAGGACAATCGGTGTCTGATAATGTCAGCCCGCCGATTTTAGTCCTGACGCCGAAAAATGCCGACCGTGAACATATCCGCCGCTCGCTGTCGCCAGGGGGATTTCGTCCTGTCTATTATTATCAGCACACATCAGCGGCTAAGAAATAACCTTCGCCATGTTGCGTCACCAGTAAATCCGCGCTGAGTTTATGGCGTAAACGACGAATTAACACATCGACGGTGCGCAGGTCAGGGTTTTCCACCCGACGGGCAGAAAGCATACGCAGTAGACGTTCACGGCTGAGAATTTCGCCCGGATTGGTCACAAACGCCACCAGCATTTCATACTCTGCGCGAGTCAGTTTAATCGGCTCGCCATCCCGTTCCAGCGTATGGCGCGACACATTCAGGCAATAACCCGCAAAGCGATAGCAGTTGTCCTGAGTGAGCGGTTGCGCCTGTCGCGCAAGGTCGATGCGCCAGAGCAAGTTTTTCACCCGCACCACCAGTTCGCGCAGTTCCAGCGGTTTGGTAACGTAATCGTCTGCGCCCATTTCCAGGCCGACAATACGGTCAATCCGATCGCTACGTCCGGTAACCAGAATAATGCCCACCGTCGAACGTTCCCTCAGGGCGCGGGTTAACATCAGGCCATTTTCGTCGGGCAGATTAATATCCAGCAGAATTAAATCTACCGGCTGATTCTGCATAATTTCCCGCAGTCCGGCACCGCTCGCCGTAACAGAAACGGTATACCCCTCCTGAGTGAAGTAGGTTTGTAATCGCGCCTGGGTAACCGGCTCATCTTCAACAATAACAATGTGATGTGGCATCAGAGGGTTTTACTCATTCTGTTCATATCTGTTCATATTCTGCCGTAAGCCGTTCATCCTGACCAGTGCCGCTGTTCATATTTACTCATTAAGATCGCTTCACTAAACCATAATTTTACAGGGGCTATTATGCGGAAACTCTGGAACGCGCTACGCCGACCCAGTGCTCGTTGGTCGGTACTGGCGCTGGTCGCTATTGGGATTGTGATTGGCATCGCGTTGATTGTGTTGCCTCACATTGGGATAAAAGTCACCAGCACAACCGAATTTTGTGTCAGTTGCCACAGTATGCAACCGGTATATGAAGAATATAAACAATCGGTGCATTTTCAGAACGCCTCCGGTGTGCGAGCTGAATGTCATGACTGCCATATCCCGCCGGATATTCCAGGCATGGTGAAGCGTAAACTGGAAGCGAGCAACGACATCTACCAGACCTTTATTGCCCATTCCATTGATACACCTGAGAAATTCGAAGCCAAACGTGCGGAACTTGCCGAGCGTGAATGGGCGCGAATGAAAGAAAACAACTCGGCAACCTGCCGCTCCTGCCATAACTACGACGCGATGGATCATGCGAAGCAGCATCCTGAAGCGGCACGTCAGATGAAGGTGGCAGCGAAAGATAATCAATCCTGCATCGACTGTCATAAAGGTATTGCCCACCAGTTACCTGATATGAGTAGTGGCTTCCGTAAGCAGTTCGATGAGCTGCGCGCCAGTGCTAATGACAGTGGTGACACGCTGTACTCCATTGATATTAAGCCGATTTATGCGGCGAAAGGAGATAAAGAAGCGTCTGGTTCTCTGCTGCCTGCTTCGGAAGTGAAAGTCCTTAAACGTGACGGAGACTGGCTGCAAATTGAAATCACTGGCTGGACGGAAAGCGCAGGACGTCAGCGTGTACTCACCCAGTTCCCTGGCAAACGCATCTTTGTTGCCTCGATTCGTGGTGATGTGCAGCAGCAGGTGAAAACGCTGGAGAAAACCACCGTTGCCGACACCAATACCGAGTGGAGCAAGTTGCAGGCCAGTGCGTGGATGAAGAAAGGCGACATGGTGAACGATATCAAACCGATCTGGGCTTATGCGGATTCGCTGTACAACGGCACCTGTAACCAGTGCCACGGCGCACCGGAAATCGCCCACTTCGACGCTAACGGTTGGATCGGCACGCTCAACGGCATGATTGGCTTTACCAGCCTCGATAAACGTGAAGAACGCACCTTGTTGAAATATCTGCAAATGAATGCATCTGATACCGCAGGTAAGGCTCACGGCGATAAGAAGGAAGAAAAATAATGAACAATAACGATCTCTTTCAGGCATCACGTCGGCGTTTTCTGGCACAACTCGGCGGCTTAACCGTCGCCGGGATGCTGGGGCCGTCACTGCTAACGCCGCGTCGCGCGAATGCGGCGTTAGCAGCGACTGAGGCCGTTACCTCGAAAGAGGGCATTCTGACCGGATCGCACTGGGGGGCTATTCGTGCGACGGTGAAGGATGGTCGCTTTGTGGCGGCAAAACCGTTCGAACTGGATAAATATCCGTCGAAAATGATCGCCGGATTGCCGGATCATGTACACAACGTGGCGCGTATTCGTTACCCGATGGTACGCGTGGACTGGCTACGTAAGCGCCATCTGAGCGACACTTCCCAACGCGGTGATAACCGTTTTGTGCGCGTGAGTTGGGATGAAGCCCTCGACATGTTCTATGAAGAGCTGGAACGCGTGCAGAAAACGCACGGCCCGAGTGCCTTGCTGACCGCCAGTGGTTGGCAGTCGACGGGGATGTTCCATAATGCGTCGGGGATGTTGGCGAAAGCTATTGCTTTGCATGGTAATAGCGTTGGTACGGGCGGAGATTACTCTACCGGTGCTGCGCAGGTGATCCTGCCGCGTGTGGTCGGCTCGATGGAAGTGTATGAACAGCAAACCTCCTGGCCGCTGGTATTGCAGAACAGCAAAACCATTGTGCTGTGGGGCTCCGATTTGCTGAAAAACCAGCAGGCGAACTGGTGGTGCCCGGATCACGATGTTTATGAATATTACGCGCAGCTAAAAGCGAAAGTCGCCGCCGGTGAAATTGAGGTCATCAGCATCGATCCGGTTGTTACATCCACCCATGAGTATCTGGGGCGCGAGCATGTGCAGCACATTGCGGTTAACCCGCAAACTGACGTGCCGCTGCAACTGGCGCTGGCGCATACGCTGTACAGCGAAAACCTGTACGACAAAAACTTTCTCGCTAACTACTGTGTGGGTTTTGAGCAGTTCCTGCCGTATCTGCTGGGCAAGAAAGATGGTCAGCCGAAAGATGCCGCATGGGCTGAAAAACTGACCGGCATTGATGCCGAAACCATTCGTGCGCTGGCACGGCAGATGGCGGCGCACAGAACGCAGATTATTGCTGGCTGGTGCGTACAGCGTATGCAGCACGGCGAACAGTGGGCGTGGATGATTGTGGTTCTGGCAGCGATGCTGGGGCAAATTGGCCTGCCCGGTGGTGGCTTTGGTTTTGGCTGGCACTATAACGGCGCAGGCACGCCGGGGCGTAAAGGCGTTATTTTGAGTGGTTTCTCCGGCTCTACGTCGATTCCGCCTGTTCACGACAACAGCGACTATAAAGGCTACAGCCGCACTATTCCGATTGCCCGTTTTGTTGATTCGATCCTCGAACCGGGGAAAGTTATCAACTGGAACGGTAAATCGGTAAAACTGCCGCCGCTGAAAATGTGTATTTTTGCCGGAACTAACCCGTTCCACCGTCATCAGCAGATCAACCGCATTATCGAAGGCTGGCGCAAACTGGAAACGGTCATCGCTATAGATAACCAGTGGACCTTAACCTGTCGTTTTGCCGATATTGTGCTGCCAGCAACCACGCAGTTTGAGCGTAACGATCTCGACCAGTATGGCAACCACTCCAACCGTGGCATTATCGCCATGAAACAGGTCGTGCCGCCGCAGTTTGAGGCGCGCAATGACTTTGATATTTTCCGCGAACTGTGCCGTCGCTTTAATCGCGAAGAAGCCTTTACCGAAGGGCTGGACGAAATGGGCTGGCTGAAACGCATCTGGCAGGAAGGTGTACAACAGGGCAAAGGACGCGGCGTTCATCTGCCAGCGTTTGATGACTTCTGGAATAACAAAGAGTACGTCGAGTTTGACCATCCGCAGATGTTTGTTCGCCATCAGGCATTCCGCGAAGATCCAGATCTCGAACCGCTGGGCACGCCAAGTGGCCTGATTGAGATTTACTCGAAAACCATCGCCGATATGAACTACGACGATTGTCAGGGGCACCCGATGTGGTTTGAGAAAATCGAACGCTCCCACGGTGGGCCCGGCTCGCAGAAGTATCCGTTGCATCTGCAATCGGTACACCCGGATTTTCGACTTCACTCGCAGTTATGTGAGTCTGAAACCCTGCGTCAGCAATATACGGTAGCGGGTAAAGAGCCAGTATTTATTAGTCCGCAGGATGCCAGCGCGCGCGGTATTCGTAACGGTGATGTGGTGCGTGTCTTTAACGCTCGTGGTCAGGTGTTGGCAGGGGCAGTGGTTTCTGACCGCTATGCACCCGGCGTGGCGCGAATTCACGAAGGGGCATGGTATGACCCGGACAAAGGCGGCGAGCCAGGGGCGCTATGCAAATACGGTAACCCCAACGTGTTGACCATCGACATCGGCACTTCTCAGCTGGCGCAGGCCACCAGTGCGCACACCACGCTGGTGGAAATTGAAAAATACACTGGAACAGTGGATCAGGTGACGGCGTTTAGCGGGCCAATAGAGATGGTGGCGCAGTGCGAATATGTTCCGGCGTCGCAGGTGAAATCATGACCACGCTGACAACACAACAGGTTGCCTGTGTTTACGCCTGGCTGGCGCAGTTGTTCTCCCGTGAACTGGACGATGAACAACTGACGCAAATCGCCAGTGCGCAGATGGCTGAATGGTTTTCTTTGCTGAAAAGCGAACCGACGCTGACTGCGGCGGTAAACGAACTGGAAGCTAAAATTGCCGCATTGATGGTACGTGACGACGCCCGTCTGGAGCTGGCCGCCGACTTTTGCGGCCTGTTTCTGATGACCGACAAACAAGCAGCGCTGCCGTATGCTTCGGCCTATAAACAGGATGAGCAAGAGATTAAACGCTTGCTCGTTGAGGCGGGGATGGAAACCAGCGGCAATTTCAACGAACCGGCAGATCATCTGGCAATCTATCTGGAGTTGTTGAGTCATCTGCATTTTTCGCGGGGAGAGGGAACCGTTCCTGCGCGAAGAATCGACAGTTTGCGGCAGAAAACGCTGGCGGCGTTGTGGTCATGGCTGCCGGAGTTTGTTACGCGTTGCCGACAGTATGACAGCTTTGGTTTTTACGCAGCACTGGGTCAATTGCTGTTGGTACTGGTGGCGTGCGATAAGCAGGAGTCTCGCAGTTTGTCGGCCTGATAAGACGCGGCAGGCGTTGCATCAGGCACACTGGCGCAGCCGCCGGATGCGGCGTGAACGCCTTATCCGGCCTACAGGAATAGTGCTCTTTGTCGGCCTGATAAGACGCGTTAAGCGTCACATCAGGCACACTGGCACCGCCGCCGGATGCGGCGTAAACGCCTTATCCGGCCTACGGGAGCAGTGCGCTTTGTCGGCCTGATAAGACGCGTTAAGCGTCGCATCAGGCATACTGGCGCAGCCGCCGGATGCGGCGTAAACACCTTATCCGGCCTACGGGAACAGCGCTCTTTGTAGGTCTGATAAGACGCGTTAAGCGTCGCATCAGGCATTCTGGCGCAGCCGCCGGATGCGGCGTAAACGCCTTCCGGCCTACGGGAGCAGTGCGCTTTGTCGGCCTGATAAGACGCGTTAAGCGTCGCATCGGGCATTCTGGCACATCAGCCGGATGCGGCGTAAACGCCTTCCGGCCTACGGGAACAGCGCGCTTTGTAGGCCTGATAAGACGCGGTAAGCGTCGCATCAGGCAACAAACTTACGGGTGAGCAACAAATCGGGAAAGCCGCTGGCGCAGCAGGCGGTTTTCCTGTTTCAGGTGCGCAATATCATCCATTAATGTCAACGCTACCGCGATCCCCGGCCAGTCCAGCGCCAGTTCCTGACGCAGCCTTACTGCCCGTTGCACCACAATGGCCGCATGGTCGTCAAACACCCAGGTCGTAGCCTGAATCTCGCGCGGTTCAACCACGCCCAAACCGACAATTTCATTCAACTCCTCTTCAGAAACGCCGGTATGCAGGCAAAATTCGGTAATGGTAAAAGTCACCGTAACGTTAGCCATTATGCTTTCCCCAATCTTTGCGTGGATCAAAAGACGACTGGGCGTCTGCCAGTTGTTGCCACAGGGCGGCAGTATTTTCATCCGGTTTCGGCGGCATGACGATTTTCAGTACCGCATATAAGTCACCAGTTTGTTTTTTGCTCACCAGACCTTTGCCTTTAATACGCAATCGTTGCCCGGCCTGACTTCCTGCTGGGATCGTCAATAAAATACTTTCCTTCAGCGTTGGAACTGTGACTTTACTACCCAGCGCCGCTTCCCACGGGCTAACAGGCACCACAATTTCCAGATCCTGACCGACAATATCAAACAACGGATGCGGGGCTATATGAATCACCAGCCACAGATCGCCATTTGGACCGCCGTTTTCGCCCGGCGTCCCCTGGCCTTTCAGGCGGATACGTTGACCATTGCCGACGCCTGCGGGGATCTTCACATTCAGCGTTTTCGGGATTTCCTGTTCGATCATGCCAAAGGCGTTATAGACGGGGAGCTTATAGCTGATGGTGCGCTTGTGCTCGCTAAGCGTTTCTTCAAGGAATACCGCCACTTCGATTTCAATATCGTGACCACGTGTGGCGGGGCGCTGGCGGCCCTGGCGAGCATGCTGACTGAAAATTGACGAGAAAATATCTTCAAAATCTTCGGCATTAAAATTCTGACCATCGGCATGCTGGAACTGACGGTTGAATTGCGGATCGTTGCGATGTTGCCACATCTGATCATATTCAGCGCGACGTTGTTCATCACTCAACACTTCCCAGGCTTCAGCGACCTCTTTGAATCGGGCTTCGGCATCCGGCTCTTTGCTGACATCAGGATGGTATTTACGGGCCAGTCGACGATAGGCGGTCTTGATTGTCTTGAGATCGTCCGTCGGTTTTACGCCCATGATGGCGTAATAATCCTTTAATTCCATAGCGTTATCTCGCGTAAATCAATACAAAATGAAGGAACCCCTGTAAGGTAGCTTCTCTAAGTTTAGGGTAATCCTCAAATTTTCATATGCCAACCCAGAATATATTATCTAAATCAATGAATGAGCGCGTTTCAGGAGGTGGGGGGAGTACAGTTTCTGAGCCATGCATGAAGTCAGCGTATGGTCAAATGAGCGATTATTGATAGTCTGGATGATGATTCAGGTGTTTATTATATCACTATAAATCACTGTATAGAGGCAGACTAAATGGCGGTAGATAATACTCATTACAGCAATCGTTTTACTCCTGTGGAAATAGGAACGTTCATTAACGATCATCAACGTTTCGAAAAAAAAGATAATAATGTTTTTACTATATTAGTGAAATTTTTCAAATGTTTGTTCTCGCATAATTATAAGGAGGGGGGGGAAATAACGAGTTGGTAAGAAAACATTTTCTAACAATGACCCAGGTTCATAATAATACATATCAGAGTGGTAATTATTATAACCGACATGAGAGAAACAGTTTTTCACTTCATTACTCTCCGGGAAATGAAACATTGTTTATTGAAGTTAACAGAAATCTTGAAGAGATTCATTTAGAACCAGAACAATGGGAACAATTTTAAAATTATCTTCGCAATGATATTTCAGATAATCCAGAAGAGGATTATCCAGATTTATTTTGTTTTGAAAATCGTAAAAACAATGACGCCGGGATAAAAGGCGCAGAATGTGCTCAAATAAATAATAGAGTATGGCAAAATAAACCCGAAGAAATAGAAAAGACAAACATTGCGTCGAGAGAAAACTCATCCAGTCGAGGTAAAATTATCGCGGAGTTAAACGATAAAAATGTAGAGATTAATTTTAGCCATATCGAGGTGACGGGAGATGGCTATTGTATGTTCAGAGCAATACTTGCCATTCTTGACAAAGATTCATCATGGGCAGATAAAAATGTAAAAACTTCATCTGAAGTATATGGTAGTTTTGCCTCTGATATAGCTAATCTGAATCAGATAGCTGTCAACGTTTGTGAGGAGCTGGAAGGAATGGAGTTCTTTTTATCTGACTATCCTTTATTAGAGGATTTTGAAGAGAATGTTGTTAAGAAATGCTTTCGAGACAATGAGTGTGTAATTTATTCACCAACAGGAATATTTAATGCATGTTCTGTATCGGAAATGTCTATAGATGATAATTATTCAGACTATCTTTCCATATGGGCGAGTAGTTTTGCAGCCAAACTATTAGAACATTATGGTATTGTGATTAAAAAAATAGCTGATGACGGTACAGAGTTTTGGGAGGATCAAGATAAGTTAAACCATATAGACAATGGCTACGTATTAAATGTTAATGGAAATCACTATAATGTGAGGCTGCCGTTGGATATATTTCATACTGAAACTTGTCAGGCTGGTTATTAAAGCGCCAGGTCAGAGGGTCTGTTAATCACTGCAGAATATCTTGTGATAGCTATTCTTTTTGATGACGTTAACTAAATTTAAGCATGAGGTTAAGGTCACCATTCTTCATATCTGGAATGTTTTAAATTCAGATACAGTGATCAATATCCTTCATTTTGCGAACCACTTCCCGGAAAAATATCCTGTTTCTGCCACACTCTTAACAATTGATAACAAAAGAGGTGTCGGGAATGAAAAAAACGCTAATCGCCGCAGCAGTGGCAGGGATGGTTTTACTCTCTTCGAATGCCCAGGCGCAGACCGTGCCGGAAGGCTATCAACTACAGCAAATACTAATGATGAGTCGCCATAATTTACGTGCGCCGTTGGCAAATAATGGCAGCGTGCTGGAGCAGTCCACACCGAATAAGTGGCCGGAGTGGGATGTGCCCGGCGGGCAGCTCACCACCAAAGGCGGCGTGCTGGAGGTGTATATGGGCCATTACATGCGTGAATGGTTGGCGGAGCAGGGGATGGTGAAATCGGGCGAATGCCCGCCGCCAGATACTGTATACGCCTATGCTAACAGCCTGCAACGTACCGTGGCCACCGCACAGTTCTTTATCACTGGCGCGTTTCCGGGGTGTGATATTCCGGTACATCATCAGCCCAAAATGGGGACTATGGACCCAACTTTTAACCCGGTAATCACTGATGACTCAGCCGCATTTAGCCAGCAGGCGGTAGCGGCGATGGAAAAAGAACTCAGTAAACTCCAGCTTGCCGACAGTTATCAGTTACTGGAAAAAATTGTTAACTATCAAGATTCCCCTGCCTGTAAAGAGAAACAGCAATGCTCGCTGGTAGAAGGCAAAAATACCTTTAGTGCGAAGTATCAACAAGAACCGGGCGTTTCCGGGCCGCTAAAAGTGGGTAATTCGCTGGTCGATGCGTTTACTTTGCAATACTACGAAGGTTTCCCGATGGAGCAGGTCGCGTGGGGAGAAATCAAATCTGATCAGCAGTGGAAAGTGTTGTCGAAGCTGAAAAACGGCTACCAGGACAGCCTGTTTACCTCACCGGAAGTGGCGCGCAATGTTGCAAAACCGCTGGTGAGCTATATCGATAAAGCGCTGGTCACCGATCGCGCCAGCGCGCCGAAAATCACCGTTCTGGTGGGCCATGACTCTAACATTGCCTCATTATTGACTGCGCTGGATTTTAAACCGTATCAACTGCATGACCAGAACGAACGCACACCTATTGGCGGCAAAATCGTTTTCCAGCGTTGGCATGACAGTAAAGCCAATCGCGACCTGATGAAAATTGAATATGTTTATCAGAGTGCGGAACAGTTGCGCAATGCCGAGGCGTTAACGTTGCAGTCTCCGGCTCAGCGCGTGACGCTGGAATTAACAGGTTGCCCGACAGACGCTAATGGTTTTTGCCCGATAGATAAGTTTGATAGCGTGTTGAATGAGGCGGTGAAATAACAGAAAACTCCTCCGTGAGAAACGGGGAAAATGAGATTGATAACAAACGTTAGATTGCCTGATGCGCTACGCTTATCAGGCCTACCTGAGAATTGCAATATATTGAATTTTCACGATTATGTAGGCCGGATAAGGCGTTCACGCCGCATCTGGCATGGACAAAGCGTACTTTGTCAACAGTTTGAAACCTCCCCCGTCAGTTGCGGGGGAGCCTCTGGTTAAACGTTTTTACGTTCGATGGTCTGTTT
>NZ_BBMY01000073.1 GCF_000759775.1 Escherichia albertii NBRC 107761 = DSM 17582 | reverse complement strand
GGATTACATCAACACGAGTACTATGAATTTGTCATTGTATTAACAGGGCGGTGCTCTCAGGAAATTAATGGCAAAAGAGTTTCTCTGGAACGAGGCGATTTTATATTTATCCCCATTGGTTCATACCATCAAACATTTTATGATTCTGGAGTAACGAGGATATTAAATATGGGAGTAAATCGGCATTATTTTAATGAGCACTATGTAAAATATTTACCTTCACATTTTGTGGCTTCGCAACGATATCACATACATCATGACTTTTTAGCATTTATTGAATCAACAGTGTTTTCCTTAAATAATAATGAAAATAGCATAAGTGAATTTAATAAACTGTTAACTTTCTATATAGTTAATCATTTACAGCATAATCATAATGAAATACAGGATGCTGATATCCCTCGTTGGTTAACTCAACTAGTAAAAGAGATGCACAACAAGACATTGTTTGCAGAAGATGCTTTGCGCAATATGGTGATATTATCAGGTAAAACACAGTCATACTTAACTCGTGCAACCCGGCGCTACTATGGTAAAACGCCAGGACAGATTATTAATGATATACGAATAAATTTTTGTAAGAAACAACTGGAAACAACCAATTTCTCGGTGGCTGATATTGCCTATGATGCTGGATTTAATAGTCCGGGGTTATTTATTACAAATTTCAAAAAAGCAACGACGTTTACTCCTGGTTATTATCGTCGTCATGCCGGGAAAATGAGTTGAATATTTCCTGTTAGTTATCTGTTGTGGTTTCAGATAGTGATTCTAAATTAGTGGAGAGAATATGAAAAAGTTAAAAATAGTGACTATCGGTGGTGGTAGTAGTTATACACCAGAGTTGCTCGAAGGTTTTATCAAGCGTTATTCTGAATTGCCAGTTTCAGAGCTGTGGTTAGTTGATGTTGATGAGGGTAAAGAAAAACTTGATATCATCTACCAGCTATGCCAACGAATGGTTGCTAAAGCTGGTGTACCGATGACTATTTATAAAACGTTAGATCGTCGCCAGGCATTGCGTGATGCTGATTTTGTGACAACACAATTGCGCGTTGGTCAGCTAAAAGCGCGTGAACTTGATGAACAAATTCCATTGTCACATGGCTATCTGGGGCAAGAAACAAATGGTGCAGGTGGGTTGTTTAAAGGATTACGCACCATTCCAGTGATCTTAGATATTATTAAAGACATTGAAGAAATTTGCCCGCAGGCGTGGGTGGTGAATTTTACTAATCCAGCAGGAATGCTTACCGAAGCAGTTTATCAGCATACGCAATTTAAACGTTTTATTGGGGTATGCAATGTGCCAATTGGCATGAAAATGTATATTCGCGATCTACTTGCAATACCTGAAGATAACGAAATTTCAGTTGATTTATTTGGACTAAATCATCTTGTTTTTATTAAAGATGTATGGGTGAATGGGCATTCCCGTTTTAATGAAGTTCTTGATAGATTAACTGCAAATAAAATAACGGGCAGTACTGTCAAAAATATATTTAGTTTACCATTTAATAGTGCATTTCTGCGTGGTTTAAAATTATTACCGTGTTCTTATTTGTTGTATTATTTTAAACATAAAGAAATGCTAGCGATTGAGCAGGGTGAGTTTTATAAAGACGGTGTGAGAGCGAAGATCGTCCAGCGGCTGGAAAAGAAACTTTTTGAACTTTATAAAGACCCCCATTTGGCAAATAAGCCGGAAGAACTCAATGAGCGAGGCGGCGCCTGGTATTCTGATGCCGCATGCGGAGTAATAAATGCGATTTACAACGATCAGCAAACTGAACATTATGTTAATGTTCCCCATCATGGGGTTATAGAAAATATTCCCGCAGACTGGGCTATAGAAGTGACCTGTATTCTGGGGCGAAATGGTGCCGTACCTCATCCACGAATTCACCACTTTGATGAAAAAGTTCTTGGTTTAATTCATACCATCAAAACGTTTGAAAGAGCAGCAGCACAAGCCGCACTGAGCGGAAAGCTGGATGATGCCATCCTGGCGCTGAATTTGAACCCGCTGGTGAATTCAGATGATGACGCTGAAATATTGGTCAAAGAACTGTTATTGGCGCACCAGCGTTATCTACCGCAATTTGCCGATGCGATAGCACAGTTAAAAGGATAATGGGGGGAGTTATGCAACGAGTGTTGATTATAAATGCGGATGATTTCGGCCTAAGTCCGGGGATAAATTACGGCATCATCGATGCTCACCGCCGTGGAGTGGTGACCTCCACTACTGCAATGATGACAGCGGGTGAGATTGAACATGCTGCGCAGGTGTGTGTTGATGTTCCTTCACTGGCGATCGGGTTGCACTTTGTTTTGAGCTACGGTAATCCTCTGACAATGATGACATCGCTGCAACGGGACGGGAAACTGGGTAAATGGGTATGGGATGCCGCCCGTGATGGCCTCCTTGCAGAACAGGAAGTGGAAAATGAATTAGAAGCGCAATATCAAAAGTTTATAGCGTTATTTGATCGTGCTCCTACACATATTGATAGCCATCACCACGTTCATTTTATTCCTCAGGTTTGGCATGTCGTTTCTCGATTCGCCCAACAAAAAGGACTGCCTGTACGCTTCGATCCAGAGGCCGCTGCGCCGCAAGGAATTACCCGAGGAAATGTTATCTCAACGGAGGGGTTTTCTTCGCATTTCTATGCCGATAATGCCTCACAAGCGAAATTTCTTCATCTGCTTGACGAATCTGCAGAGCGTGGTGAAGAGACGTTCGAGCTGATGTGTCATCCCGGATTTGTCGATCGGATCGTACAGCAGAGTGCATACTGTTTCGAAAGACTGGTGGAGCACGAGATTTTGACGGCTGAAGCCTTACGTTGGGAAATTGCTGAAAGAGGATATCGGCTGGGGGCTTTTAACGATATTTAACGAAATAAGCGCCTCTGTAGAGGAGGCGCAGCGTTTATTTAGCAATAAACTGATTTCAGCCTGCCATGAAGAGTTCCATTTTCAGTTATTGACAGATACTCATCGTCTAAAATTTTCAACTTATGGTTACGCACATCGATCTGTTTACTGCAAAAGGTAGGAGTGATAATTCTATATCATTATGGTTATTTTGCTTTTATGGAATTATCGGTAAAGAAACCTTGACTTATTTTTATGATGAATTGTTTGCATTTTTTCAGTCGTGTACTGAATGAGATAAATTAAATCGCAATTTATTTTTTTTTGATAAAACTCAGAAAACTTCCAGATTTACAGTTTAGTGAGGCATATTTATTACCAGCTTCTCAGGTGAAAATGGTAACCTGTCCGTAAATAAGACAAAAAATACTCAAATCGGGTTGATAGTCGACAATTAAAAAAGGTGTGACGATGATCGATTTTTTAGTGTCCTTTATTGTTTTTATTTGCGTCATACTGCCTTCAGTTATTGCTTTTGGTTTATTCTCTTTTCGCTATATAAAAATGATGCGAGTCATTTGTTTTTCTGGTGCTGTTATTTTATTTATTATTGGAGGATGTGTCTTTTTTCATTATGAATATGGCATAACTCACCGAGGTGTTAGGGTTCAGGGAACTATTATTGATCGCCATGTCTGTATCGATAAAACACTTCGAGGCCCTGTTAATACAGGATATTGTGCAAACCTTAGTTATCTGGATAATCAACAACGGCGACATACTATTGCTCTTCCATTCCAGAAAACGGATTATGCTTACTTTAATCATGCTGTCATTGTGTATGATCGTAATGATCCTGAACAATGGCGAATTACTAGTCTTGATAATAAGATAATAAAAATTGATAAATTTAATTCAACGTTATTAATTTATTCTCTTGTTTTATTAATGTGGGGCGGAATATTACAACTTACTATTGACTCTCCGTTTGGAAAGAAAAATCAGGGTGGAAATCTATTAAAAGATATTTCTTTACTTCTCTCATATATTCGAAGGTAACATTGTGTCGATAATATTTCATCCTGTTATTCGGAGATTATGCTTTATTTTGGCAATAATATTATTCGCTATAGGGAGATATCAGGAATATCAATATAGCGATGGATTGATTAATAATGGAGCCATCGTGTCTGGCGTTATCTTTGAGCGTGAGCGTGTTTCTCATAGACTGCCAAAACGCGATGATTATCGGGCTAAGGCTCGTTATACGGATGAGCAAGGTAATAGTCATGTCATATCTCTTACCGCAAGTGGTACTGATTATGCTTACCATTCGGCGATTACTGTTGTATATGATCGCGAGAGACCTGAACATGCTAAAGTTATCAAACTGGATAATAATGATGTAAATATGGGGGATGGGCATCATATTGACGAATGGACTATTAGTATAGCCCTTTTCATATGGAGCATATGCGCTCACATCTTCAGAGAGTGGCCTGCAGCAGATAAAAATAGTTAGAGTAATTGAACCGCCGATTCTTATAGCATTATTTTAGTTAATTACACGCCTGATTTATTTTGTATATGCAGGAAATAACAAAACACGTGTGTTTGCTATTTATACGTTTTCGTTACGTCAAATGGCATGTAACTCGATAAAAATCGTGCCATTTATCCCAGACGCTAAAACCATAAAAGCGCCCCGTGACGTTAATTGGGGCGCTTTATATAACAGCATTATTCAGCAATAAACTGATATTCCGTCAGGCTGGAATACTCTTCGCCTGGGCGTAAGAAGCAGTCTGGTTGCGGCCATTCAGGATGGTTTGGGCTGTCCGGCAGAAATTCGCTTTCCAGCGCCAGGCCTTGCCAGTCGGCGTAAGGTTCGATTCCCCGCGACGGTGTACCGCCGAGGAAGTTGCCGGAATAAAATTGCAGGGCAGGTGCGGTGGTGTAGACCTTCAGTTGCAATTTTTCATCTGCTGACCAGACATGCGCCGCCACTTTCTTGCCATCGCCTTTGGCCTGCAACAAGAATGCGTGATCGTAACCTTTCACTTTGCGCTGATCGTCGTCGGCAAGAAACTCGCTGGCGATGATTTTTGCACTGCGGAAATCAAAAGACGTTCCGGCGACAGATTTCAGGCCGTCGTGCGGGATACCGCCTTCATCTACCGGTAGATATTCGTCCGCCAGAATCTGCAACTTGTGATTACGCACGTCAGACTGCTTGCCGTCGAGGTTGAAATAGACGTGATTAGTCATATTCACCGGGCAAGGTTTATCAACGGTGGCGCGATAAGTAATGGAGATACGGTTATCGTCGGTCAGACGATATTGTACCGTCGCGCCGAGATTACCCGGAAAGCCCTGATCGCCATCATCTGAACTCAGGGCAAACAGCACCTGACGATCGTTTTGGTTCACAATCTGCCAGCGACGTTTGTCGAAGCCTTCCGGGCCGCCGTGCAGCTGGTTAGCGCCCTGACCTGGCGAAAGCGTCACGGTTTCGCCGTCAAAGGTGTAGCGGCTATTGGCGATACGGTTGGCATAACGGCCAATAGAGGCCCCCAGAAATGCGGCCTGATCCTGATAGCATTCCGGGCTGGCGCAGCCGAGCAGCGCCTCGCGGACGCTGCCATCGGAAAGCGGAATACGGGCTGAAAGTAAAGTCGCACCCCAGTCCATCAGCGTGACTACCATCCCTGCGTTGTTACGCAAAGTTAACAGTCGGTACGGCTGACCATCGGGTGCCAGTGCGGGAGTTTCGTTCAGCACTGTCCTGCTCCTTGTGATGGTTTACAAACGTAAAAAGTCTCTTTAATACCTGTTTTTGCTTCGTATTGCTCAGCGACAGCTTGCTGTACGGCAGGCACCAGCTCTTCCGGGATCAGCGCGACGATACAGCCGCCAAATCCGCCGCCGGTCATGCGCACGCCGCCTTTGTCGCCAATTACCGTTTTGACAATTTCCACCAGAGTGTCAATTTGCGGCACGGTGATTTCGAAATCATCGCGCATAGAGGCATGAGATTCCGCCATCAACTCACCCATACGTTTCAGGTCGCCTTTCTCCAGCGCGCTGGCAGCCTCAACGGTGCGAGCATTTTCCGTCAGAACATGACGTACGCGTTTGGCCACGATGAGATCCAGTTCATGCGCTACAGCGTTGAATTCTTCAATAGTGACATCGCGCAGGGCTGGTCGCTGGAAGAAATGTGCGCCGGTTTCGCACTGTTCACGACGAGTATTATATTCACTGCCAACCAGGGTACGTTTGAAGTTACTGTTGATGATAACTACCGCCACACCTTTCGGCATAGAAACGGCTTTGGTGCCCAGTGAGCGGCAATCGATCAACAAGGCATGATCTTTCTTGCCCAGCGCGGAAATTAGCTGATCCATGATCCCACAGTTACAACCAACAAACTGGTTTTCTGCTTCCTGACCGTTAAGCGCAATTTGGGCACCGTCCAGCGGCAGATGATAAAGCTGCTGCAATACGGTTCCGACCGCCACTTCCAGCGAAGCGGAAGAGCTTAATCCGGCGCCCTGCGGCACATTGCCGCCGATCACCATATCCACGCCGCCGAAATTGTTGTTACGTAGTTGCAGGTGTTTCACCACGCCACGGACGTAATTAGCCCATTGATAGTTTTCATGAGCGACGATGGGCGCATCAAGGGAGAACTCATCAATCTGATTTTCATAATCAGCCGCCATCACGCGAACTTTACGGTCATCTCGTGGTGCACAGCTAATGACAGTTTGATAATCAATTGCGCAGGGCAGAACGAAACCGTCGTTGTAGTCGGTGTGTTCACCAATAAGATTCACGCGCCCAGGCGCCTGAATGGTGTGAGTGGCAGGGTAGCCAAATGCGTTGGCAAACAGAGATTGTGTTTTTTCTTTCAGACTCATTTCTTACACTCCGGATTCGCGAAAATGGATATCGCTGACTGCGCGCAAACGCTCTGCTGCCTGTTCTGCCGTCAGGTCACGCTGGGTTTCTGCCAGCATTTCATAGCCGACCATAAATTTACGTACGGTGGCGGAGCGCAGCAAAGGCGGGTAAAAGTGCGCGTGCAACTGCCAGTGTTGGTTCTCTTCGCCATTAAACGGCGCGCCGTGCCAGCCCATGGAGTAGGGGAAAGAGCACTGGAAGAGGTTGTCATAACGACTGGTCAGCTTTTTCAACGCCAGCGCTAGATCGCTACGCTGGGCGTCGTTCAAATCGGTGATCCGCAGAACGTGGGTTTTCGGTAACAGCAATGTTTCAAACGGCCAGGCTGCCCAATAAGGTACAACGGCTAACCAGTGCTCTGTTTCAACAACGGTGCGGCTACCGTCTGCCAGTTCACGCTGGACATAATCCACCAGCATCGGGGATTGTTGTGCTGCGAAATATTCTCTTTGCAGGCGGTCTTCACGTTCGGCTTCGTTAGGCAGGAAACTGTTTGCCCAAACCTGACCATGCGGATGTGGGTTAGAGCAACCCATTGCCGCACCTTTGTTTTCAAACACCTGCACCCACGGATAGGTTTTTCCCAGCTCTGCGGTTTGTTCCTGCCAGGTTTTGACGATTTCCGTCAATGCCGCAACGCTGAGTTCCGGCAGCGTTTTACTGTGATCCGGTGAAAAGCAGATCACCCGGCTGGTGCCGCGTGCGCTCTGGCAACGCATCAGCGGATCGTTGCTTTCCGGGGCGTCCGGCGTGTCGGACATCAGTGCCGCAAAGTCATTGGTAAAAACATAAGTCCCTGTGTAATTGGGGTTTTTATCGCCCGTGACCCGCACATTACCCGCGCAAAGGAAGCAATCTGGCTCGTGCGCAGGCAGCACCTGTTTGGCTGGTGTTTCCTGCGCCCCCTGCCAGGGGCGCTTAGCGCGATGCGGTGAAACTAGAATCCATTGCCCGGTGAGCGGGTTATAGCGGCGGTGTGGATGATCAACGGGATTAAATTGCGTCATGGTCGTTCCTTAATCGGGATATCCCTGTGGATGGCGTGACTGCCAGTGCCAGGTGTCCTGCGCCATTTCATCGAGTGTGCGCGTGACGCGCCAGTTCAGTTCGCGAGCGGCTTTGCTGGCATCTGCCCAGTAGGCAGGGAGATCGCCCGCACGACGCGGTGCAAAATGATAGTTAACCGGTTTGCCGCACGCTTTGCTGAAGGCGTTAACCACATCCAGTACGCTGCTGCCTACGCCTGCACCGAGGTTGTAGATGTGTACGCCAGGCTTGTTCGCCAGTTTTTCCATCGCTACAACATGACCGTCCGCCAAATCCATTACATGGATGTAATCGCGCACGCCAGTGCCATCTTCAGTCGGATAATCGTTACCAAAAATAGCCAGAGATTCGCGGCGGCCTACGGCAACCTGGGCAATGTACGGCATCAGGTTATTCGGAATGCCTTGCGGATCTTCGCCCATATCGCCCGACGGATGTGCGCCAACCGGGTTAAAGTAGCGCAGCAGGGCAATGCTCCAGTCTGGTTGCGCTTTTTGTAAATCAGTGAGGATCTGTTCTACCATCAGCTTGCTTTTGCCATACGGGCTTTGCGGCGTGCCGGTAGGGAAGCTCTCAACGTAAGGAATTTGGGGCTGATCGCCATAAACGGTGGCGGAGGAGCTGAAAATAAAATTTTTGACGTTAGCGGCGCGCATGGCGCTAATCAGGCACAGAGTACCGTTGACGTTGTTGTCGTAATACTCCAGCGGTTTTTGTACCGACTCGCCAACGGCTTTCAGCCCGGCAAAGTGGATCACTGCGTCGATGGCATGATCGTGCAGGATCTCGGTCATCAACGCTTCGTTACGGATATCACCTTCAACAAATGTCGGATGCTTGCCGCCTAAACGCTCGATAACAGGCAGTACGCTGCGCTTACTGTTACAGAGATTATCAAGAATGATGACATCATGACCATTTTGCAGTAATTGCACACAGGTATGACTTCCAATGTAACCGCTACCACCGGTAACCAGAACTCTCATAATTCGCTCCATTAGGCTTATGGTATGAAATAACCATAGCATAACAAAGATGCGAAAAGTGTGACATGGAATAAATTAGTGGAATCGTTTACACAAGAGTTTTGTCTTGTTTTATGCGCGAATAAACGATTATAAAACAGAGGGGTTATGAATGATTGCGCTTTTTATCTGAAAAAAAGACACCTTTTCCTGTCTACAAGCATCGAACCGTAGACCGGATAAGGCGCTTACGCCGCATCCGGCAGACAGCATTATCGACTCAATTTATTTTTGTCAGCGCGTAGCGATAGTGGTCGCCGTTCGGCACGAACTCCAGTCGATGGGTGATGCAGGCTGGCGCATCTTCGGCATGGTGAGAAACGAATAACAACTGCGTTTCACCTTCGCTAATCAGTACATCAACAAAACGGCGGATAAGCTGGCGATTGAGCGGATCAAGCCCCTGCAATGGTTCATCGAGAATAAGCAAAGTCGGATGCTTCACCAGTGCGCGGACGATCAGCGCCAGACGTTGCTGCCCCCAGGAAAGACTGTGGAAAGGTGCGTCTGCGGTGCGTTTATTAATGCCGAGAATGTCCAGCCACTGCTGCACTAGCTTTTGCTGGCGATCCGAAACGGCCTGATAAATGCCAATAGAATCAAAATAACCGGAAAGGATCACGTTACGCACAGTCGTGCTGACCCGATAATCCAGATGTAGATTGCTGCTGACATAACCGATATGTTTTTTGATATCCCAGATGGTTTCGCCACTGCCGCGACGTCGTCCGAAAAGCGTCAAATCGTTGCTGTAACCTTGCGGATGGTCGCCAGTAATCAAGCTTAATAACGTCGATTTTCCCGCGCCATTTGGCCCGACAATTTGCCAGTGTTCGCCGGGATTCACCTGCCAGCTAAGGTTGTTAAGGATGGGACGATCATTATAAGAAACCACGCCGTTGTTTAGCACAATGCGCGGTTCGCTGGCGGGTAAGCCGTGGCGCGCTGATGGCTCATCCGATTCCGGCAGTTGCACACCATCAAGTTGCTCGCTGTGCGCCAGTTGTGCGATAAGCGCCTGCTGGAGCAGACCTTCTTTAGCACCGATTTCTGTTAATGTGCAATCCACCAGTACGCCCGCAAACTGGACAAATTCCGGGATCTCATCGAAGCGATTGAGTACCAGCACCAGAGTGAGTCCTGCCTGATGTAATGAAGCGAGTAATTCTGCCAGTTGCTGACGTGAGGCTACGTCAAGGCCATCGAACGGTTCATCAAGAATCAATAAATCAGGAGCAGACATCAGTGCCTGGCACAAAAGGGCTTTGCGCGTCTCGCCAGTAGAAAGGTATTTGAAGCGTCGGTTGAGAAGGGAGGTAATACCGAATTGCTGCGCCAGTTGCCTGCAACGCTCAGCATCCTTAACGGTATCCTGAATAATCTCGGCTGTGGTACGCCCGGTGTCATCTTCGTCAGGGCCCAACATATCGGTATTATTCCGCTGCCATTCGTCGCTGATGAGTTTTTGCAATTGCTCGAAAGAAAGGCGAGTAATATGAGAAAACAGGCTTTGCCGTTCGCCTTTCAAAAGCGGAAGTTCACCCGCCAGCGCCCGGGCCAGCGCCGACTTCCCGCTTCCATTCGAACCGACAAACGCCCAACTATCACCCGCGTTTAACATTAGCTGATGCAATTGCAGCGTTTTTGTGTCGCCAAGACGAAACGTGCCTTGCAAAATTTGCAACGATGACATTTTATATCCCATTTTTTGCAGCAATTACTGACAGGGATACGTTTTTAATAACAAATTGTCAACACGCTTAGCACAGTGTAGCGATAATCACGCTGTCGGCGTTAAAGTAAGCAGTAACATTTTGTCCTTGCTCAAAAGAAGCCGCTTCATTTACCGGCACCGTGGCGCACAGCGTTTGCCCGTCTGGCAGCGTCATCAATACTTCACACTGTTCCGCACCGCGTTCAATATGACTGATAATACCCGGTAACTGGTTGTCGGCTCCCTGAGCTACGGCGTCATTCTGAGTAATGCTCACCCACGGCGCCTTCAACAGAACCAATACTTCTTTGCCTTCATCCAGCCCCAGGCGTGCGCCGCTTTGTGCGGTAATCGCGACTTTCAGGCGCGTTTTACCATCGGCCAGCAATACATCAACATGTTGTTGAACATCATCATGATCGCGGGCGGTGATAGTGCCGAACCACTGGTTACGGGCGCTGGTTTGCAGTGAAAAACGAGAGATAGCCGCCAGCAGGCTATTGAGGGGCAGGGCGTCATCATCACTTAAGACATCAAAGGCTTTTTGTTGGATCTGGGCGAGCAGATCGTAAAGCTGGATCAGCCGCTGACCATAACGGGTCAAGACCGCACCGCCGCCGCCTTTTCCGCCCGTTGCGCGTTCAACCAGCGTATGCTCACTTAACTGATTCATCTCATTAATGGCATCCCACGCGCTTTTATAGCTGATACCGGCATCTTTCGCCCCCTGGCTGATAGAACCAGAAAGCGCAATGTGTTTTAGTAGCGAGATGCGGCGCGGGTCGGCAAACAGTTTTTGTTGAAGCTTAAGGGTGAGAAGAATTTCGGCCTGCATAACTATGTCCTGGCAAAAGTCTTATTGTGACGGAAAATGAACGCTACGCAAAGCTGACCGCACAAAAGGGAGTGCTTTTCTGTGCTTAGCGGTTAGAATAGTCACAGGACTACATCTGGAGTTGACCATGTTAGAGTTATTAAAAAGTCTGGTATTCGCCGTAATCATGGTACCTGTCGTGATGGCCATCATCCTGGGTTTGATTTACGGTCTTGGTGAAGTTTTCAACATCTTTTCAGGTGTTGGTAAAAAAGACCAGCCTGGACAGAATCATTGATTCCATGAATGCCCGCTGAGTCGGGCGTTTTCTTTTTATCAACCTCCTGCTTTTCCTGCCGATATTTTTTCCTCTCTACCTCACAAAGGTGAGTAATAACTACTGGGAAAATTCCGAACTTGCCGTTATATTGGCACCTACATAACGTTAAATAAAGGGGTTACAAATGGCTCGTAAATGGTTGAACCTGTTTGCCGGGGCGGCGCTTTCTTTCACTGTCGCTGGCAACGCATTGGCGGACGAAGGTAAAATTACAGTTTTTGCTGCGGCGTCACTGACTAATGCGATGCAGGATATTGCCACGCAATATAAGAAAGAGAAGGGCGTGGATGTGGTTTCTTCTTTCGCCTCTTCTTCTACTCTGGCCCGTCAGATTGAAGCGGGTGCACCTGCAGATCTGTTCATTTCTGCCGATCAGAAATGGATGGATTATGCAGTCGATAAGAAAGGGATCGATACGACTACGCGCCAGACATTACTCGGCAATAGTCTTGTTGTGGTGGCCCCGAAAACCAGTGCGCAGAAAGATTTCACCATCGATAACAAAACTAACTGGACCTCTCTACTGAATGGCGGTCGTCTGGCTGTTGGCGACCCGGAACATGTTCCGGCCGGTATTTATGCGAAAGAAGCGCTGCAAAAGCTGGGCGCATGGGATACGCTCTCTCCGAAACTGGCTCCGGCGGAAGATGTGCGCGGGGCGCTGGCGTTAGTAGAACGTAACGAAGCGCCGTTGGGCATTGTTTATGGTTCTGACGCGGTGGCCAGCAAAGGGGTTAAAGTCGTTGCGACCTTCCCGGAAGATTCCCATAAAAAAGTAGAATATCCGGTGGCTGTTGTGGAAGGTCATAATAACGCCACAGTGAAAGCATTTTACGATTATCTGAAAGGACCGCAGGCAGCGGAAATCTTTAAACGTTACGGATTTACAACTAAGTAATGATACTGACCGATCCAGAATGGCAGGCGGTTTTACTAAGCCTGAAAGTTTCTTCCCTGGCTGTGCTGTTTAGCCTGCCGTTTGGGATCTTTTTTGCCTGGCTACTGGTGCGTTGCTCGTTTCCAGGCAAAGCTCTGCTCGACAGCGTGCTGCATTTACCACTGGTATTGCCGCCAGTGGTTGTCGGCTATTTGCTGTTGGTTTCCATGGGACGGCGTGGATTTATCGGCGAACGTCTTTATGACTGGTTTGGCATTACCTTCGCGTTTAGCTGGCGCGGTGCGGTTCTTGCAGCCGCAGTCATGTCCTTTCCGTTGATGGTGCGGGCGATTCGTCTGGCGCTGGAAGGCGTTGATGTCAAACTGGAACAGGCTGCAAGAACGCTGGGGGCCGGGCGCTGGCGAGTCTTCTTCACCATTACGCTACCGCTGACGTTACCGGGAATTATCGTCGGTACAGTATTGGCTTTCGCTCGCTCTCTTGGCGAATTTGGTGCAACAATTACCTTTGTTTCAAATATTCCTGGTGAAACGCGTACCATTCCTTCTGCTATGTATACCCTTATCCAGACCCCGGGTGGGGAAAGCGGTGCGGCGAGGCTATGCATTATCTCTATTGCGCTGGCGATGATCTCCCTGTTGATTTCGGAATGGCTGGCAAGAATCAGCCGTGAACGGGCGGGACGATAATCATGCTGGAATTGAATTTTTCCCAGACGTTGGGCAACCATTGCCTGACGCTTAATGAAACGTTACCCGCTAACGGGATCACCGCTATATTTGGGGTGTCCGGGGCTGGAAAAACTTCTCTGATTAACGCCATCAGCGGGCTGACTCGTCCGCAAAAGGGGCGGATTGTCCTTAATGGTCGGGTATTAAATGACGCAGAAAAAGGCATCTGCCTGACGCCGGAAAAACGCCGTGTTGGCTATGTTTTTCAGGATGCGCGACTGTTTCCGCATTACAAAGTACGTGGCAATCTGCGCTATGGCATGGCGAAAAGCATGGTTAGTCAGTTCGATAAGCTGGTGGCGCTTTTGGGCATAGAGCCGTTACTTGACCGTTTACCGGGCAGTCTTTCCGGGGGCGAAAAACAGCGTGTGGCGATTGGCCGGGCATTGCTGACGGCACCGGAATTACTGTTGCTGGATGAACCACTGGCTTCGTTGGATATTCCTCGAAAACGCGAATTGCTGCCTTATTTGCAGCGTTTGACACGGGAAATCAATATTCCGATGCTCTATGTCAGCCATTCGCTGGATGAAATTCTCCATCTGGCGGACAGGGTTATGGTGCTGGAAAACGGTCAGGTAAAAGCGTTTGGCCCGCTGGAAGAAGTGTGGGGCAGTAGCGTAATGAATCCGTGGCTACCAAAAGAGCAGCAAAGCAGCATTCTGAAAGTGACAGTACTGGAGCATCATCCACATTACGCAATGACCGCGCTGGCGCTGGGCGATCAGCATTTGTGGGTCAATAAGCTCGACGAACCGCTGCAAGCTGCGCTACGCATCCGCATTCAGGCTTCCGATGTTTCTCTGGTACTCCAGCCGCCGCAACAGACCAGTATCCGTAACGTTTTGCGCGCAAAAGTCATTAATAGCTATGATGATAATGGTCAGGTAGAAGTGGAGCTGGAAGTCGGCGGTAAAACGCTGTGGGCGCGAATAAGCCCGTGGGCCAGGGATGAACTGGCAATCAAACCTGACCTGTGGCTATACGCGCAAATTAAAAGTGTGTCGATAACCGCCTGATTAAATCAGGTGACTATAAATGAACTGGGCAATGCTGTCGGTGGTGTTATCACCAATCACAATGTTGGCGCGCGCTTTTACCGCGTCATCGGCGTTGCCCATCGCCACGCCTGTACCTGCGGCTTCCAGCATACTGATATCATTAAAATTATCGCCGAACGCGACTACGTTCTCCATTGACCAGCCTTGCGCCTCAATCCATTTCGTCAAACGTTTACCTTTACTGTTGCCGCCGCGAGCAATATCGACCTGATCGTGCCAGGACCATTCACACTCAAGGCCAAGTTCATGTTCAACATGCTTACCAAAATGCTGCAATTGTGGTAGGTCATCGTGCGTCAGAGCGAATTTCCATATCGCATTAACGTGTTGCGCCGTTTCGGCCAGAGAGGCAACCTGAGTAAACGTTGGGCGCTGTTCTGGCGGTAACGTCTGCGCCCAGTTAGAGGTGCGAATAACATGCCCGGTCGGATGCTCGTAAACCATCGCGTCATCCACATACATCAGACCGTGAATATGGTACTCATTCAGCATCTCAATAAGTTGTAAGGCCTTGTTGACGGGCATTGGGTCCGCTTCCAGCACGGTTTTTGCATGATAATCATACAAATAAGTGCCATTACAGCAAATAGCAGGTGTATCCAGCGCCAGTGCCTGATAAAAAGGATGAATAGCGACGTGATGGCGACCCGTGACGATAATCAATTGATAGCCTGCTTCGCGAGCGCGGGCAAGGGCTTCTATTGATGAGGGAAGCAAGGTCTTTTTTGGAGTCAAGAGGGTGCCGTCTAAGTCGAGAGCAATCACGCGTGTGGTCATGGCGTTTTCCAGATTAAGGTTAAGAATTTTCGTCTGGACGAATGGTACACCGATACCACTATTGGACAAAATTCTGTGTTTTAATTCAGCATTCACCGCCAAAAGCGACTAATTTTAGCTGTTATAGCCAGTTGCTAAATGCAAAGGAGCATTCATGAAGCAAACAGTTTATATCGCCAGTCCTGAGAGCCAACAAATTCACGTCTGGAACCTGAATCATGAAGGCGCATTGACGCTGACACAGGTTGTCGATGTGCCGGGGCAGGTACAGCCGATGGTGGTCAGCCCGGATAAACGTTTCCTCTACGTTGGCGTGCGCCCGGAGTTTCGCGTTCTGGCGTATCGTATTGCGCCGGACGATGGCGCACTGACATTCGCCGCGGAGTCTGCGTTGCCTGGTAGCCCGACGCATATTTCTACCGACCATCAAGGCCAATTTGTTTTTGTCGGCTCTTACAATGCGGGCAATGTAAGCGTAACGCGTCTGGAGGATGGCCTGCCGGTGGGCGTCGTTGATGTCGTTGAGGGACTGGATGGTTGCCATTCCGCCAATATTTCTCCAGATAACCGCACGTTGTGGGTTCCGGCATTAAAGCAGGATCGCATTTGCCTGTTTACTGTCAGCGATGATGGGCATCTGGTGGCGCAGGAACCGGCAGAAGTGGCTACCGTCGAAGGGGCTGGACCGCGCCATATGGTATTCCATCCAAACGGGCAATACGCATATTGCGTCAATGAGTTAAACAGTTCGGTGGATGTCTGGGAACTGAAAGATCCACACGGCAATATTGAGTGTGTACAGACGCTGGATATGATGCCTGAAAGCTTCTCTGATACCCGCTGGGCGGCTGATATTCATATCATCCCTGATGGTCGTCATTTATATGCCTGTGACCGTACCGCCAGCCTGATTACCGTCTTCAGCGTTTCGGAAGATGGCAGCGTGTTGAGCAAAGAAGGCTTCCAGCCAACGGAAACTCAGCCGCGTGGTTTTAATGTTGATCACAGTGGTAAGTATCTGATTGCCGCTGGGCAGAAATCACACCACATTGCGGTATACGAAATTGTCGGCGAACAGGGACTGTTGCATGAAAAAGGTCGCTATGCGGTCGGGCAGGGGCCGATGTGGGTGGTGATTAACGCACATTAACCGCTGACCTGCGCATAATTTCCCGGAACGGCGTTTTCCGCTCCGGGATTATTCCCCCATCTCCTGTAAAGCGTGTTTCTGGCGTTCGACGATATTGGTCCACAGATTGTCTTTATCGTCAGTCCATAGATTAATCAGCAAAGCAAAAAAGCGTTCTGCTGCCGGAGACAGTACGGCATCTTTGCGGCGAATGATCCCCAATGTCCGACGAATAACCGGTTCTACCAGTGGGATACCAATAATAGAAGAATAGGGCGCATGAGGCATTGCCAGGCCCGGCAACGCCGAAATCCCCAGTCCTGCCTCCACCAGTCCTAATGATGTTGATAAATGACGCACTTCATAAAACCAGTCCAGCTTCCAGGGCTTGTCAGCCAGCTTTTGTTCTATTAATAGTCGGTTGCCGCTGGAGGAGCGCACGCCAATCATTTTGTAGCCCACCAGTTCTTGCCATTCCACCAGTTGCTTTTTGGCCAAAGGATGATCGCGTCGGCAGGCCAGCACAAACGGTTCGTTGACCAGAGGAGTGAAATCAATGGATGAATTTGTGATGTTGTTCATGTTTATACCAAAGTCAGATTCGTTACACAGCACCGACTCCATGCAATTATTCGTGCCTTGTTCCAGAATTCGCACTTTAATATTGGGATATAGCTCATTAAATTTTCCGATTGCCAACGGCAGGAAGTAAAACACGGCAGTCGGAATACAGGCTAATGTCACTATACCGCGACGATAAACATTCATATCTCGAATATTAAAAAGTGTCTCATCAAACTTTTTTATTAATTCCCTTGCTTCCGGGAGTAACATTTTTCCTGCTTTTGTTAACGTAACCTTGCGAGTTGTACGTTCAAAGAGCTGAATATGTAAATCCTGCTCCATCTTTTTTATTCTGCGTGTTAATGCAGGTTGCGTAATATTAAGCAATTTAGCGGTATTGTTAAATGAAGTGGATTCTGCCAGAGTGACGAATGCCTTCATACTTGATAATTCATGCTTCATTATTACTCCGGTAAATGGGTGTTATGATTTTTAGTGGTTCGTGTATTTGATGAGGATTAAAAATTTTAACCGCAATTTGCCAAATTAAATTAATGAAAAAATGTTATTAATCGTGAAGCTAAAGTCATTAGCGCGGGTTTGCCCTTAATGTAACCATATCGCAATAAGTTATGTTTTTTAATTGGGGGCATTATTATGAAAAAAATACCCTGCGTGATGATGCGAGGTGGTACCTCGAGGGGCGCGTTCCTGTTAGCGGAACATCTACCCGAAGATCAAACGCAGCGCGATAAAATATTGATGGCAATTATGGGTTCCGGTAATGAGCTGGAAATTGACGGTATCGGCGGTGGTAATCCGCTGACCAGCAAAGTGGCTATTATCAGCCGTTCCTGCGATCCGCGTGCTGATGTTGATTATCTGTTTGCTCAGGTCATTGTCCATGATCAGCGTGTCGATACCACGCCTAACTGCGGCAATATGTTGTCTGGCGTGGGGGCATTCGCGATTGAGAACGGTTTAATCGCCGCGATATCACCAGTCACTCGCGTGCGTATCCGTAACGTCAACACCGGGACCTATATTGAAGCGGATGTACAAACGCCAAATGGTGTCGTTAATTATGAAGGCAACGCCCGAATTGACGGCGTGCCGGGAACAGCCGCACCAGTAGCGCTCACTTTTCTGAATGCCGCAGGGACCAAAACGGGAAAAGTTTTTCCGACGGATAAGCAGATTGATTATTTTGACGATATTCCGGTGACCTGTATTGATATGGCCATGCCGGTTGTCATTATTCCCGCTGACTATCTGGGAAAAACAGGCTATGAATCGCCTGCGGAGCTGGATGCTGATAAAACATTATTAGCCCGTATTGAATCTATCCGTTTACAGGCTGGTAAAGCAATGGGATTAGGGGATGTTAGTAATAAGGTCATTCCTAAGCCTGTACTTATTTCGCCAGCGCAAAAAGGCGGGGCGATTAACGTCCGCTATTTCATGCCGCATTCCTGTCATCGCGCGCTGGCGATTACTGGTGCTATTGCCATTTCAAGTAGTTGTGCTCTGGAAGGTACCGTCACCCGACAAATTGCAGCTTCTGTGGGTTACGGCAATATCAATATTGAACACCCCAGTGGTGCGCTTGATGTGCATTTAAGTAATGAAGGTCAGGATGCCACAACTTTACGGGCATCTGTTATTCGGACGACCAGAAAAATATTTTCCGGCGAAGTTTATCTTCCCTGAAAAATTCTTTGTCGTGATAAGGACAATCAATAAAAGCCTTCTGTATTAACAATACAGAATGATCAGGATTTCAAATGAATAAAAAATCGATATGGAAGTTAATTCTTATATTAGCAATCCCATGTATTATTGGCTTAATACCAGCCCCGGCTGGGTTAAGTGAGCTGGCGTGGGTGCTTTTTGGTATTTACCTGGCGGCAATTGTGGGACTGGTCATTAAGCCGTTCCCTGAACCGGTGGTATTGCTGATAGCCGTTGTTGCCTCAATGGTGGTAGTGGGTAACTTATCTGGTGGAGAATTTAAAACAACAGCCGTATTAAGCGGGTATGCCTCCGGTACTACCTGGCTGGTATTCTCAGCGTTCACTTTAAGCGCCGCGTTTGTGACCACCGGCTTAGGTAAACGTATCGCCTATTTGCTGATTGGTAAAATTGGTAACACTACGCTGGGACTGGGCTACGTTACGGTATTCCTCGATCTGGTACTCGCGCCGGCAACACCTTCCAACACCGCGCGTGCGGGCGGCATTGTGTTACCGATAATCAACAGCGTGGCGGTAGCTCTGGGGTCAGAACCGGAAAAAAGCCCACGTCGTGTTGGGCATTACCTGATGATGTCCATTTACATGGTCACTAAAACCACCAGCTACATGTTCTTTACCGCAATGGCGGGGAATATTCTGGCGTTGAAAATGATCAACGATATTCTGCACCTGCAAATTAGCTGGGGGGGATGGGCGCTGGCGGCCGGTTTGCCGGGCATCATTATGCTGCTGGTCACTCCGCTGGTGATCTACACCATGTATCCGCCTGAAATCAAAAAGGTTGATAACAAAACGATTGCCAAAGCTGGTCTCAGCGAACTCGGACCGATGAAAATCCGAGAAAAAATGCTGCTGGTCGTCTTCGTGCTTGCATTGCTAGGCTGGATTTTCAGTAAGAGTCTGGGCGTTGATGAATCTTCTGTCGCTATCGTAGTTATGGCAACAATGCTGCTGCTTGGCATCGTAACCTGGGAAGACGTCGTTAAAAATAAAGGCGGCTGGAATACCTTAATTTGGTACGGCGGTATTATTGGTTTAAGCTCATTATTATCGAAAGTGAAATTCTTCGAATGGTTGGCTGAAGTCTTTAAAAATAACCTGGCATTTGATGGTCACGGCAATGTCGCCTTCTTCGTGATTATTTTCCTTAGCATTATTGTGCGTTATTTCTTCGCTTCAGGCAGTGCCTATATTGTTGCTATGTTGCCGGTATTTGCCATGTTGGCGAATGTCTCTGGCGCGCCGTTGATGTTAACCGCGCTGGCGCTGCTGTTTTCTAACTCCTACGGCGGCATGGTCACTCACTATGGCGGCGCAGCAGGTCCGGTTATCTTCGGCGTGGGCTATAACGATATTAAATCCTGGTGGTTGGTCGGTGCGGTACTGACGATATTAACCTTCCTGGTGCATATCACCCTCGGCGTATGGTGGTGGAATATGTTGATTGGCTGGAACATGCTGTAAATATACTCGTCATACTTCAAGTTGCATGTGCTGCGTCTGCGTTCGCTCACCCCAGTCACTTACTTATGTAAGCTCCTGGGGATTCACTCGCTTGTCGCCTTCCTGCAACTCGAATTATTTAGAGTATATCCATTTATTATCTTTCTGCGCACTTTACGGTGCGCAGATATCTGGAGTTTTTGATGATTAAGTTATCTGATAAAGGTGTGTTTCTCGCCGGCAATAACGAGATAATTGCCGAAGAACATTATTCCGGTGAAATAAAAAAAGAAGATGCGAAAAAAGGGACTATTGCCTGGTCTATTCTCTCTTCCCATAACACGTCTGGGAATATGGACAAACTTAAAATTAAGTTTGACTCCTTAGCTTCTCACGATATTACCTTTGTCGGCATTGTTCAGACCGCCAAAGCATCTGGCATGGAGCGTTTCCCGCTTCCCTATGTACTGACCAACTGTCATAACTCACTGTGTGCCGTGGGCGGTACCATTAATGGCGATGATCATATTTTCGGTTTATCGGCAGCTCAGCGTTATGGCGGTATTTTTGTACCGCCGCATATTGCAGTCATTCATCAATATATGCGTGAGATGATGGCGGGCGGCGGCAAAATGATCCTCGGTTCAGACAGTCATACCCGTTACGGTGCGCTAGGGACAATGGCGGTTGGCGAGGGCGGCGGCGAGCTGGTAAAACAACTGCTCAATGATACCTGGGATATCGACTATCCGGGCGTGGTTGCGGTGCATCTGACCGGA
This sequence comes from Escherichia albertii NBRC 107761 = DSM 17582, assembly GCF_000759775.1. GTDB lineage: Bacteria > Pseudomonadota > Gammaproteobacteria > Enterobacterales > Enterobacteriaceae > Escherichia > Escherichia albertii. Next base: position 3,664 of record NZ_BBMY01000073.1, on the reverse strand, counting down.
AAACCTGCGCCGTATGTGGGGCCGCAGGATGTGGCGCTGGCGATCATTGGCGCAGTGTTCAAAAACGGTTACGTCAAAAACAAAGTGATGGAGTTCGTCGGTCCGGGCGTTAGTTCGCTCTCTACCGATTTCCGTAACAGCGTTGACGTTATGACCACCGAAACGACCTGTTTAAGCTCCGTCTGGCAAACCGATGAAGAAGTCCATAACTGGCTGGCGCTGCACGGTCGCGGCCAGGATTACTGCCAGCTTAACCCTCAACCGATGGCGTACTACGATGGCTGCATCAGCGTTGATTTAAGCGCCATCAAACCAATGATTGCGCTGCCGTTCCATCCGAGCAACGTGTATGAAATCGACACGCTGAACCAGAACCTGACCGACATTCTGCGTGAGATTGAAATTGAGTCCGGGCGCGTGGCGCACGGTAAAGCGAAGCTCTCGCTGCTGGATAAAGTGGAAAACGGTCGCCTGAAAGTGCAGCAGGGAATTATTGCCGGTTGTTCTGGCGGTAACTATGAAAACGTCATTGCGGCGGCGAATGCGCTACGCGGTCAATCCTGTGGCAACGATACGTTCTCGCTGGCAGTCTACCCGTCATCGCAGCCGGTATTTATGGATTTAGCCAAAAAAGGCGTGGTAGCAGATTTGATTGGCGCAGGTGCAATCATCAGAACGGCGTTCTGCGGCCCATGTTTTGGCGCGGGCGACACGCCAATCAACAACGGTTTGAGTATTCGCCACACCACACGTAACTTCCCGAACCGCGAAGGCTCTAAGCCAGCTAATGGTCAGATGTCAGCGGTGGCGTTGATGGACGCTCGTTCTATTGCGGCGACTGCGGTAAACGGTGGCTATTTAACCTCGGCCAGCGAGCTGGACTGTTGGGACAACGTGCCGGAGTACGCCTTCGATGTAACGCCGTATAAAAACCGTGTTTATCAGGGCTTTGTGAAAGGGGCGACCCAGCAACCGCTGATCTACGGACCGAACATTAAAGACTGGCCGGAATTGGGCGCGCTGACTGACAATATCGTTCTCAAAGTGTGTTCGAAGATCCTCGACGAGGTGACCACCACCGACGAATTAATTCCTTCCGGTGAAACCTCTTCGTATCGTTCAAATCCGGTTGGTCTGGCCGAGTTTACTCTGTCGCGCCGCGATCCGGGCTATGTCGGCAGAAGTAAAGCGACCGCTGAGCTGGAAAATCAGCGTCTGGTGGGGAATGTCAGTGAACTGGCAGAGGTGTTTGCGCGTATTAAGCAGATTGCTGGTCAGGAAAATATAGATCCGCTGCAAACTGAAATTGGCAGCATGGTCTATGCGGTCAAACCGGGTGATGGTTCAGCGCGTGAACAGGCGGCAAGCTGCCAGCGCGTCATTGGCGGTCTGGCGAATATCGCCGAGGAATACGCCACTAAACGCTACCGTTCTAACGTCATCAATTGGGGGATGTTACCATTGCAAATGGCGGAAGCACCGACGTTTGACGTGGGAGATTACATTTACATCCCAGGTATAAAAGCGGCGCTGGATAATCCAGGTTCGACGTTCAAAGGTTATGTGATCCATGAAGATGTGCCGGTAACGGAAATCATGCTTTACATGGAAAGCCTGACGGCTGAAGAGTGCGAGATTATCAAGGCGGGGAGTCTGATTAACTTCAATAAAAACCGTCAGATGTAAAAAGCGCCATGTGAATGCAGGTCACATCCGGCACTTATTGTCGGATACGGTGCTGGCGCATCTTATCCGACCTACAAATCGCATCGAACTCGTAGGCCGGATAAGGCGTTCTCGCCGCATCCGGCACTTATTGTCGGATGCGATGCTGGCGCATCTTATCCGACCTACAAATCGCATCGGTCCTGTAGGCCGGATAAGGCGTTTACGCCGCATCCGGCACTTATTGTCGGATGTGATGCCGGCACATCTTATCCGATCCACAAATCGTATCGAACCTGTAGGCCGAATAAGGCGTTTACGCCGCATCCGGCACTTATTGTCGGATGCGATGCTGGCGCATCTTATCCAATCTACAAATCGCATTGGTCCTGTAGGCCGGATAAGGCGTTTACGCCGCATCCGGCACTTATTGTCGGATGCAATGCTGGTGCATCTTATCCAATCTACAAATCGCATCGGTCCTGTAGGCCGGATAAGGCGTTTACGTCGCATCCGGCAATGAGTTAATAGCTCTTACTTCTTCGCCTCTGCAACCACTTTGCTACCCACGCCGCGGTTGTTGTACTCCCACATGCGGTTGTAGTTAGTGTCATTCAGATTGCGCTGTACATCGTCGCTATCATCAGCGTTTCCGGTATTACCCGCGAACGGACGATTAGAGATCACAGCGTCAGTCCACGGTTTAGCTGTGTTAAAGCCTTCGTTAATGGCGCTATCACGAATCACCACCTGGCCGTTGGTATTGGCATCAACATCCAGCGAGCGACCCAACTGCGCGACGCCATCACCAGAAGCATTAAATCGGCTATTTACTGCCAGGAAACCGTAATAGATATTAGACAGCGTAGCTGGTGCAAACACATACGCTTCCTGCTGGGTACGGGAGTTCACCACGCGGAATTCAGTATTATCGAACACCACTGCGCCGCGACCAGAAACGATATCCACATCCCCTTCGATGTAGCTGTTAGTCACCAGCGTACGCGGCTGGCGGTTGGTTTCCAGACGGTTTTGCACGCCACTGTTAGTCACAAAGAAAGTATTCTGACGACCCAGAATATTGACGTTATTGATCTGTACTTTATCGCCATCAGTACGCAGAGCTACCGCCGGATGGTTGCCTGCATCTACGCTATCGCCCAGCGTGTTTTCGATGGTCAGATTTTGCAGTTGCAGGCCATTGTTTTGCGACCAGAAGACCGCAGAACACAGAACGCCGATACTGTTGCTGCGTTTGCTCTGGCAGCTATCGTACATATACCACGCTGGTTTACCTGGCATATATTTGCCGCGCGGGTTGACGTCATGACGCCAGTCGGCAGGGCTCATGCCGCCATCAAGGGAGAGTCCAATCTTCACATCAATCGGTTTTTCGCCTGTACCATAGACGGTGATTCCACCCGGAGCGGCAGGGACATACACCGTTCCCTGATACTCACCAGGCATCACGGCAATATACTGGCGCTTATTGGTACGCTTGATAATTGCCGCATCTACCGCCGCCTGAATCGTGGTATGCGTTACGCCTGGAGTACCCGCCGGGCCGACAACAAAGTCAGGTTGTGCAGGCAGGGTAACCGGCGAAGGATTCCACGCCGCAGCACCAGGCGTCAGGGATGAAAAATAGTGTTGAGCATCGAAATTCTGCGCTTCTTTTGCCGACAGAATCGGGCGAGAAGAAGTACCAGGCGCGGTTTGATCAGAAGGACGTTGATCGGGCGGTGTTGAGCTACAGGCGGTCAGCGTCACGCCAAAAGCCAGTGCCAGCGCCAGACGGGAAACTGAAAATGTGTTCACAGGTTGCTCCGGGCTATGAAATGGAAAAATGAATCCGTTGAAGCCTGCTTTTTTATACTAAGTTGGCCTTATAAAAAAGCATTACTTATCAATTTTTTGCAACGAACAGGTCACTATCAGTCAAAATAAAATCATTATTTGATTTCAATTTTGTCCCACTCCCTGCCTCTGTCATCACGGG
>NZ_BBMY01000074.1 GCF_000759775.1 Escherichia albertii NBRC 107761 = DSM 17582 | reverse complement strand
CCAAGTGTAGCGACCACTTTTTTCATCGCTGCAATGTTATGGGTTTTTATTGTGATCGAGCCGTCAGCATTATAGCGAGGCAACGTTGGATCATCTTTGAGATAAAAGGAATCCGTCCGTTTGATGGTCCATTGACCCAGACTTAACTCTTTGTCACTAATGCCCAGCGCTTTGAACTCTGCAACAATTTTATTCTGCGCGTCTTCCAGTTTAGGAAAAAGCTCTGTCGGAACATTGCCTTTTTGTGTAATGGCAATGTTTAATTCTGCGGTATCGGCTAATACTTCTTTTTCCGAAAGCCCCCGTACGTTGACATAACGGTTATTGGTTTTTAAATGTTTAACACCATCGCCGACGAAATAACCACAGGCGCTGATCCCCAGTCCAAGGACAATAGCGGCAATTAATGAAGGTGCCTTATTCACTGATGATTCCTTATCAGATGCAAAATGAATGAGGCAATGAATGTAGTTGAGGCTGTTATTGAAAAATAGTCCGAATCAGGAGCGTGGCCGACAGCATATCGGCCACGTAATTGCAGGACCTAACGCACGTTGGCGCAGGTGAGGCAAAATGCGTAACGGTTTTGTGGATCGTTAAAGGCCGCCAGCTTGTCGCTTTCGCTTTTCACGGTCGAAGCCACTGAGGCCAGCGGTGCAGGCAGCATGGCCTGGAACGTTTCTGGCAACATCGCCCGAACTGAACCTGACATGTTGTCCATCACTTTGTCAAAGAAGGTGGGTTCATCAACGTAATATTCCAGATGCCACTGCTTCAGTTTGGCCAGCTCCGCCGCTTTGGCAACCGCATCATCAAAATCACCGAGGCTATCAACCAGACCGTTGGCCTTCGCATCCTGACCAGTCCAGACGTGGCCCTGGGCGATTTTATCAATCTGCTCGGGCGTTGACTTACGCGCATCGGCAACCAGCGTGATAAAGCGCTTATAACCGTTCTCGATGCTCAACTGCATCATCTGCTGCGCCTCCGGCGGTAGAGCTTTGGTAATGGAAATATCCGCGAGTGGGGACGTAGAGACGCCATCAGTATGCACACCAATCGAATTCAGACTGTTTTCTACGGTGGTGATTACGCCGAAGATACCGATGGAACCTGTCAGAGTGCTTGGGTTTGCCACGATGTAATTGGCAGGCGTCGAGATCCAGTAACCACCGGAAGCCGCCATGCCGCCCATTGACACAACCACTGGTTTGCCTGCGGCTCTGGCTGCCGCCAGTTCAGAGCGAATCACCTCAGAAGCTGTAACGCTGCCGCCAGGACTGTTTACGCGCAGAACAATCGCTTTTACTTTCGGGTCCAGACGAGCGTCGCGGATTTGCGCCGCAGTGGTATCGCCGCCAACATTCCCCTGAGTTTCTTCGCCATCCATAATTGCGCCATTGGCAAATACCACTCCAATGCTGTCGCCGGTATCAGCCGGCGTTTTCAGTGCATAATCGTAATAACTGATGGCGCGATAATTTTTATCTGCCTTATTCCAGCCGAACTCTTTGGTCAGCGCTTTTTCGATTTCGGCACTTGATGCCAGCGCATCGACCAGTTTGTTATCCAGCGCGTACTTCGCAGTATCGCCGCCGGTTTTGGTTAAACCATCAAGCAAACCTTGCGCGCCAGGGAATACCTGCTGAGCAGGGATCTGGCGGTTAGCGGCAACGGTGTTGAGATAGTTTTGCCACAGTTCACCAATCCAGCGACTATCAGCTTCACGGGCCGCAGGGGACATATCATCACGAATAAACGGTTCTACGGCAGATTTATACGTACCGACGCGGAACACATGGGTGGAAACTTTTAACTTATCCAGCAACGACTTGTAGTACAAACCGTTGGTGGCAAAGCCGTGCAGATCGACCACACCTTGCGGAGACAGCCAAATTTTGTTGGCGAAACTGGCGAGATAATATTGCCCCTGACTGTAATTCTCGCCAATGGCATAAACCGGTTTACCGCTGTCACGAAACTCTTTCAGGGCTTTGCCAATGTATTGCATTGAAGGTTGATCGCCACCCGCAAAGTTTTTCAGATCCATCACGATGCCGGTAATGTTACGGTCATCTTTTGCCTGGCGAATGGTGTTAACGATGTCAAACAGCGAGTTTTCCTGTCGACGATCGGAACTGGCGCCAAGCAACTGGCGGCTTAATCTGCTAAAGCGTTGTGAACTGTCAGGCTTATCGACGATAACGCCGGAAATATCAAGCAGCAATGCGCCGCGGCCAGCAGTTTCTTTGGTATCACTATTACTCACCTGCATCCAGATCCCCACGCCAACCAGCACGAGAAAAATAAAGAACAGATTGAGTACCATCTCACGGACAAAGTTCAGCAGACGCCATGTCCATTTAAAAAATCCGGCAATAAATCGCCAAAGGGTTCGCATGTATTCTCCCAGACTAAACATTACACCTGTCGCAGGCGCGCTAGATGTGGTTATCGTAATGACCCAATCGGCACTTGTCAGCAGGAATCGCGGACTGTGCTGTAACAAAATCCGCTCTCGTGTTAATTTTGTGAATAAACATCACGACAGGAGTTAATCAAATGGATGCACTCGAACTATTGATCAATCGCCGTAGCGCTTCCCGCCTGGCAGAACCCGCTCCGACGGGTGAGCAACTACAAAACATCCTGCGTGCCGGGATGCGAGCACCAGATCATAAGTCCATGCAACCGTGGCATTTTTTTGTGATTGAAGGGGAAGGGCGCGAGCGTTTCAGCGCTGTTCTGGAGCAGGGAGCGATTGCTGCCGGTGGCGATGACAAAGCTATCGACAAAGCCCGTAATGCGCCGTTCCGTGCACCGCTCATCATAACGGTGGTGGCGAAATGTGAAGAAAATCATAAAGTCCCGTGCTGGGAACAGGAAATGTCTGCCGGATGCGCGGTGATGGCAATGCAAATGGCGGCGATCGCCCAGGGGTTTGGCGGCATCTGGCGCAGTGGTGCGTTAACTGAAAGCCCGGTAGTGCGCGAAGCATTCGGTTGCCGGGAGCAGGATAAAATTGTTGGATTCCTCTACCTCGGTACGCCGCAACTGAAAGCGTCCTCGTCGATAAACGTCCCGGACCCGACGCCGTTTGTGACTTATTTCTGATAATAACCGCGAAACTGTCTGGATTGTGAGCAAAGGCGCAGGAATTCAGACACTCTCACTTATCACGTCACGGAATGAGGGTTACCATACCCGGATTGCATTGACAGGAGATGTCCATGAGCGAGAACTCGATTCGTTTGACCCAATACAGCCACGGCGCTGGCTGTGGCTGTAAAATTTCCCCAAAAGTGCTGGAAACCATCCTGCACAGCGAGCAGGCGAAGTTTGTTGATCCGAATTTGCTTGTGGGTAATGAAACCCGCGACGATGCGGCGGTGTACGATCTGGGCAATGGCACCAGCGTTATCAGCACCACCGACTTCTTTATGCCGATCGTTGATAATCCTTTCGATTTTGGTCGTATTGCTGCGACTAACGCCATCAGCGATATCTTCGCGATGGGGGGAAAACCGATTATGGCGATTGCGATCCTCGGCTGGCCGATTAGTAAACTTTCCCCGGAAATTGCCCGTGAAGTGACCGAAGGTGGTCGTTATGCATGCCGTCAGGCGGGGATTGCGCTGGCAGGCGGTCACTCCATTGATGCCCCGGAACCGATTTTCGGTCTGGCGGTGACGGGGATCGTCCCAACTGAACGAGTGAAGAAAAACAGTACCGCACAGGCCGGATGCAAATTGTTCCTCACTAAACCGCTGGGAATTGGCGTTCTCACCACTGCCGAGAAGAAATCACTGCTGAAGCCGGAACATCAGGGCCTGGCGACGGAAGTCATGTGCCGAATGAACATCGCAGGCGCCTCCTTTGCCAACATTGAAGGCGTAAAAGCGATGACCGACGTCACGGGATTTGGTCTGCTGGGGCATTTGAGTGAAATGTGTCAGGGTGCAGGCGTCCAGGCGCGCGTGAACTACGAAGCAATTCCGAAACTGCCGGGCGTAGAAGAGTACATTAAGCTGGGCGCAGTGCCTGGCGGCACCGAACGCAACTTCGCCAGCTACGGTCATCTGATGGGCGAAATGCCGCGTGAAGTGCGTGATCTGCTGTGCGATCCGCAAACTTCCGGCGGTTTGTTGCTGGCTGTTATGCCAGAAGCAGAAAACGAGGTTAAAGCTACCGCAGCCGAATTTGGTATTGAACTGACGGCGATTGGCGAGCTGGTGCCTGCGCGTGGTGGTCGTGCCATGGTTGAGATCCGTTAATTCAATGCGGTTGTTTATTGCCGAAAAACCGAGTCTGGCGCGCGCTATTGCCGATGTCTTGCCGAAACCGCACCGTAAAGGCGATGGCTTTATCGAATGCGGCAATGGTCAAGTGGTGACCTGGTGTATTGGTCACCTGCTTGAGCAGGCGCAGCCAGATGTCTACGACAGCCGCTATGCGCGCTGGAATCTGGCGGATCTGCCGATTGTCCCGGAAAAGTGGCAGTTGCAGCCGCGGCCTTCCGTGACTAAACAACTTAACGTCATCAAACGCCTTTTGCACGAAGCCAGCGAAGTCATTCATGCCGGAGACCCGGATCGTGAAGGGCAATTGCTGGTAGATGAAGTGCTGGATTATCTGCAACTGGCGCCGGAAAAGCGTCAGCAAGTTCAGCGTTGTTTAATTAACGACCTGAACCCGCAGGCCGTTGAACGGGCGATTGAGCGTCTTCGTTCCAACAGCGAGTTTGTACCGTTGTGCGTGTCTGCGCTGGCGCGGGCGCGTGCCGACTGGTTGTACGGCATCAATATGACTCGCGCGTACACCATTCTGGGACGTAATGCGGGTTATCAGGGCGTGCTTTCCGTTGGGCGCGTACAGACGCCAGTGCTTGGGCTGGTGGTGCGCCGCGACGAAGAAATTGAACACTTTGTGGCGAAAGATTTCTTTGAAGTCAAAGCGCATATTGTGACGCCTGCCGATGAGCGGTTTACCGCTATCTGGCAGCCGAGCGAAGCGTGTGAGCCGTACCAGGATGAAGAAGGGCGCTTGTTGCATCGTCCATTGGCGGAGCATGTGGTTAACCGCATCAGTGGTCAGCCAGCGATTGTCACCAGCTATAACGATAAACGGGAATCAGAATCAGCACCGCTGCCGTTTTCGCTTTCGACATTACAGATTGAAGCGGCAAAGCGTTTTGGGCTGAGTGCGCAGAACGTGCTTGATATCTGTCAGAAATTGTACGAAACCCACAAGCTGATTACTTATCCGCGTTCCGATTGTCGTTATTTGCCGGAAGAACATTTCGCCGGACGTCATGCGGTGATGAATGCCATCGGCGTTCATGCGCCGGATCTTCTGCCACAGCCAGTAGTTGACTCGGATATACGTAATCGCTGCTGGGATGACAAAAAGGTGGATGCGCACCACGCTATCATCCCGACCGCTCGCAGTTCTGCCATCAACCTGACGGAGAACGAGTCGAAGATCTATAGCCTGATTGCCCGTCAGTATCTGATGCAATTCTGCCCGGATGCCGTGTTCCGTAAATGTGTTATCGAACTGGAAATCGCCAAAGGCAAATTTGTTGCTAAAGCCCGTTTTCTTGCTGAAGCAGGTTGGCGTGCGCTGTTAGGCAGCAAAGAGCGTGACGAAGAAAACGACGGTACGCCGCTGCCTGTAGTAGCGAAGGGCGATGAGCTGCTGTGCGAGAAAGGTGAAGTGGTGGAGCGGCAAACCCAGCCGCCACGTCATTTCACAGACGCGACGCTGCTTTCGGCAATGACCGGGATCGCGCGCTTTGTGCAGGACAAAGATCTGAAAAAGATCCTTCGTGCCACCGATGGTCTGGGGACAGAAGCGACTCGCGCCGGGATTATTGAACTGCTGTTCAAGCGTGGCTTCCTGACCAAAAAAGGGCGCTATATCCACTCCACTGACGCCGGAAAAGCGTTATTCCATTCGTTGCCAGAAATGGCCACGCGACCGGATATGACCGCGCACTGGGAATCGGTACTGACACAAATCAGCGAAAAACAGTGTCGCTACCAGGACTTTATGCAGCCGCTGGTGGGAACGTTGTATCAGTTGATTGATCAGGCAAAACGTACACCGGTACGGCAGTTTCGTGGCATAGTGGCCCCGAGCAGTGGTGAATAGAAGAAAAAGGCTTCACCGCGCAAGCGAACGTCGAAAAAAAGCCCGCCATCGGAAGAGGCCGGTAATGGAGCGATAATATAATGCGTTAATGCAGAAGGTTTTCGTAGGCCGGATAAGGTATTCACGCCGCATCCGGCACAAATGCCTGATGCAACGCTTGCGCGTCTTATCAGGCCTACAGATATCTGTTCTCAGATTCAGAAGATTTTCGTAGGCCAGACAAGGTATTCACGCCTCATCCGGCAAAGTTGTCTGATGACTTAAATCACCCCTTGCGCCAGCATAGCATCGGCAACCTTCACAAAGCCGGCAATGTTCGCGCCTTGTACGTAGTTGGTTTGCTTTCCTTCGCCGCCGTGTTCAACACAAGCATGGTGGATATCCAGCATAATGTGGTGTAAACGAGCATCAACTTTCTCGGCTTTCCAGCCCAGACGCGCAGCGTTTTGCGCCATTTCCAGCCCCGATGTTGCTACGCCGCCAGCGTTAGCCGCTTTACCTGGTGCAAATAGTATGCCTGCCTGTTGGAATAGCTCGGTCGCTTCGATGGTGGTAGGCATGTTTGCCCCTTCGGCGACCGCCTTAACGCCATTGGCGATAAGCTGATGTGCGGCGTCAACGTCCAGCTCGTTCTGGGTCGCACATGGCAGGGCGATATCAACCGGCACGGACCACGGCTGTTTGCCTTCAAGATAGACCAGACCAAATTCTTTGGCGTAATCTGCTACGCGACCGTCACGGCTGGCCTTGATTTCAATAAGACGTGCCAGTTTCTCTTTGGTAAATCCGCTTTCATCAACCACGGTGCCGCTGGAGTCTGATGCGGTAATTACGCGTGCGCCAAATTCCATCGCTTTTTCGATAGCGTACTGAGCGACGTTGCCGGAACCTGAAACGGAAACGCGCATCCCTTCAAAACCCATACCGTGGCGTTTCAGCATCGCTTCTGTGAAATAAACCAGACCGTAACCGGTGGCTTCCGGGCGAATCAAGCTGCCGCCAAAAGAAAGCCCCTTACCGGTAAAGACGCAGGCGGTGTTGTTGGAGAGCTTTTTCATCATCCCTGCCATAAAGCCGACTTCACGGCCACCAACGCCGATATCGCCCGCTGGAACGTCGGTATCTGCGCCCAGGTGACGATACAGCTCGGTCATTAACGCCTGACAGAAACGCATCACTTCGCCTTCACTTTTTCCTTTTGGATCGAAATCGCTACCGCCTTTACCTCCGCCCATCGGCAGGGTAGTCAGAGCATTTTTGAAGGTTTGTTCGAAACCGAGGAATTTGAGAATGGAGAGATTTACTGATGGGTGGAAGCGCATACCGCCTTTGTACGGGCCGATGGCGGAGCTGAACTGGACACGCCATGCGCGGTTGACCTGTACTTGATTACGGTCGTCAACCCATACCACGCGAAACTGGATCACGCGCTCTGGTTCAACCAGACGCTCCAGTAACGACATCTGGCGATATTTGGGATTTTGTTCAAGAAAAGGCCAGAGAGTGGTCATTACTTCACGAACGGCTTGCGCGAACTCGGTTTGATTCGGGTCGCGCTTTTGGACATGGTTGAGGAATGATTCCAGAGAATTTGTCTGATCCATAGATATAAAACCCTTATATATTAATACGATTGTGTTTGTGTTGTGTGCGTAAAGCGCTTTTGCAGTTTTCGACTATATCATCAAGAATGTGACGTTAAGCAAGAAAAAAATGACACCGGAAAGCAAATTAATAACGAGATGAATCTCATCACCAAATGCAATGACTCAGACGCTAAAGTTTTGCCGCCAGGCTACCGTTATCAGTAGCAGAGATAACAAAAACTAAGGAGTTTCCTGTGAGTCGAGCATTGTTCGCTGTCGTGTTGGCATTTCCGCTCCTGGCGCTGGCTAACCCGCATAATCGTTCGGACGTAGAAGTTAATGTGCCGGCGGAGGTGTTTAGTTCAGTTGGACAGTCTGCGCAGCCCTGTAATCAGTGCTGCGTTTATCAGGATCAAAATTATTCTGAAGGAGCAGTAATTAAGGCGGAAGGCGTTTTGTTGCAATGCCAGCGGGATGACAAAACCCTTAGTACGAATCCATTGGTCTGGCGGCGTGTAAAGCCATAAACGCCTGAAGTAGCGGAATATCAGCAGGGGCTAGTGGATGTTGCAATGCCTCTTCTGGCAGACACCAGATCAGTGCCTGATGTTCGTGCGCCCGTAACGTACCGAAAAACGCCGGTACGTGCCAGGCATGGAGATGAATCATCCGACCCGAAACTTCCCGCTGATGGCTGGCAATATATTCACCAATGGTCGCGTCGATACCCAGCTCTTCGCGTAACTCGCGTATCAACGCTTGTGGTTGGCTTTCTCCTGCTTCCACTTTCCCTCCGGCAAATTCCCATAATCCCGCCTGATCGCTTTGGGAGGAGCGTTGCGCGAGTAAAATTTTGCCATCACGTTCGATGATGGCGGCAACAACATCAATCATTTTCATAAATTACACACGGGCAGATAAGTGAAAAATGCCATAATATCCGCAGAGTTGCCCAATCAGAAGGGCTTTATATGTAAGGAGTACCTGTGCTAGACCGCCATCTTCATCCGCGAATAAAACCGTTGTTGCACCAATGTGTACGACTACTGGATAAACCTGCAATTACCCCTGATGGTTTAACGTTGACGGGGTTTGCCATCGGCGTGCTGGCGTTACCGTTTCTGGCACTTGGCTGGTATCTGCCAGCGCTGATGGCCATTTTGCTGAACCGATTTCTTGATGGTCTGGATGGTGCGCTGGCCCGGCGCAGAGGGTTAACCGACGCGGGAGGTTTTCTGGATATCTCGCTGGATTTTCTCTTTTATGCGCTGGTGCCGTTCGGGTTTATTCTCGCTGCACCGGAACAAAACGCGCTGGCGGGCGGCTGGCTGCTGTTCGCATTTATTGGCACAGGCAGCAGTTTTCTTGCCTTTGCGGCGCTGGCGGCGAAGCACCCGATTGATAATCCGGGCTATGCACATAAATCGTTTTACTATCTGGGCGGACTAACAGAAGGCAGCGAGACGATTTTGCTGTTTGTGCTGAGCTGTCTCTTTCCGACACATTTTCCGTGGTTTGCGTGGATTTTTGGCGCGCTCTGCTGGATGACGACATTTACGCGAGTGTGGAGTGGTTATCTGACGCTGAGAGGATATGAGGAACGACAAAAAAGCGATAGAGGGCAATAAATGCGATTATCGGGTCGTTATGATCAAAAAAGCTAAACCCAGAAAAACACAGACCACGAGCGTGAGCCCTGAGATGAGCAAAATGGTCCAGATAATCCAGCTCGTTTTACTGGAACTCTCCTCAGCGGCTTTGATTCTTCGCCATACCAAAATAGCGACGATGAGGCTTGCCAGTAGGGGAAATATCACGACATAGCCAATAAAGGCGTGAAAGAAGGGAATTGAAACATACATGTCGGGCCCTTTATTCCAGCTAACAGGAAAAAAGATAAACAGCTAAATTTAAAAGGGGTTAACTCGTCAGCCATGCGATGAAAAGCAGAAAGCCAACGCCGGCACTGATAACAATCGCCAGAATCGCATCACGCCAAACGCGCCAGTGCTTACCTACATAGTCCGGCCCGGCATTATGTTTCTGCCAACTATTTAGTGCCACGCTGATACCAGCGATGATTGGCAGGATCACCAGCAATACCAGTGCGAGAGTTGCGATGTCATTAAGCCGTTGTTCACTTATCATGTATTGATTATCCTTAATCCATGAGTTGCCGGGATACTCCGGTGGCAGTGAAAAATAGCCTGCACAATCGGGGGTACTCTCCAGGTCATGTCGGGTAACGCCGTTACCCGACAGAGGCACTTTCGCTATTCCGGTTTACGATCGCCCGTTGCTACCGGGTTTTTCGGATTGCTGCTCCATTCGTACCAGCCGCCGTCATACACGGAGACGTTATTCCAGCCCATTGCCCGTGCGTACATAAAGGTTTCTGACGCACGCCAGCCGGTGCCGCAGTAGAACGAGACTTGCTGATCCGGTTTGATATTCCATGCTTGCCACATAGCGGTAATATCATCGGCGCTGCGCATCGTACCGTCTGGATTATGGAAATCTTCCATATGGGTTGAGTCGCTGCCTGCGTGTCCCCAGCGTGCGCCCGGAATTTCACCTTTTGGTTTGATATAGCTGTAGCCACTGGTAGTGCCGATAAATTCCGGCCAGGAGCGAATGCTGACCAGCGATGCATCCTGGCGATGCAGCAGGCCACGCGCTTGCTCCATATCCAGCATCAGTTGCGGTTGTGCTGGGATCTTCACGCCGAAATCCGGTTCCGCGTTCACTTTCGGTGGTGTACCACGCTCAACGGGCAGACCCGCGTCGGACCAGGTTTGCCAGCCGCCGTCCAGCAGGCGTACATCTTTCACTCCTGCGTAGAGCATAATCTGCGCCACGCGCGCTGCTGCATAAACGTCGCGACCATAAAGAATAACAGTGGTGTCATGACGAATGCCGTGTTTTGCCAGCATCGCTTTCAGTTGCTCATCAGAGACTTTATTCCACAGCGGTTCACTTTCCACTTCATTGGTATCGATGTAATCGGCGCCGGGAATATGGCTGATGAGATAAAGTTTCGGTGCGCCCCAGGCCGCTTCAATGACTTTCCAGTCGCCAGCAGGTTTCGCCGTAACTTCTTTCCCTTGTTGCAAATTGTGCAGCCATTGCGGGTAAACCAGCTGCTCAAAGTGCGGTAGTTTTTGCAATCGGGAAGGATTGCTAAGGGCGTCGCTTAAGGTGGAGATTTTTGTGAAGCCTGCTTTCTGAAGGCGTGATTTGACGGCTTTGACATCTTTGTCATTTCCGTACAACGCTACCGGCGCATCGGTTTTCAGGTTATGTTGCTTGATCCATTCATTGAGTTGTCCGGCGCTCATTTTGTCGAGCCAGCTCGCAGAAAGATTTAAGGCGGCAGGTTCATGACCGGAAGGGCCATTTAAGGTTTGGGGCCAGCCGTTATAAAACGCGCTGGGGCGAGTATCTATCGCTTTGCCATTTTGTTGTTGAAGCTGGTCAAGTGTAAGAGGCTTCGCCAGTTCAGCGGCCCACGAAGAAGCGCAAGCCAGCCCTAAAGCCATTGCCAGCGCGGTCATTTGAGAAACACGTTTCATCGAAAATCCCGACATTGTAGTTTTGAGTGCGTCATTCTGAACTGACGTATCAGGAAAAACTTTGCGTTATCGCAGCTTGTTGTAATTTTCTGACCATTGCGTCATATCCAGAACGGGACTATCGGCGGGAACATCCTGAAGATCGTGAGTTACCTGAACGACGGGGATCGCCAGTTTGCGAACTTCATTAAATACCCACTGACGAAAATTATCACGCAGAGTTACGTCAAGACGGCTGAACGGTTCATCAAGTAGTAATGCTTTGGGTTGGGCGAGAAGGGCGCGTAGCAAGGCAACGCGTGCGCGTTGCCCGCCAGACAGAGTTGCGGGATCCTGATGGAAAGTTCCACTTAGCCCCGCACGCTCAAGCGCATCATTCACGGCATTGCGCCGCGCTGTCCCCTTGAGCGTCGACGGTAGCGCCAGCAACAAATTTTGCCCGACGCTGAACTGGTCAAATAACAGCGCATCCTGGAAAAGAATGCCAATCTGGCGTTGGGCAGTGGGCAGAGCGTCGATGCGTTGCTCATTAAGCCATAACTCGCCTCTACAGGAAAACTCCCCGGCAAGCGCACCGATCATCCACGAAAACAGGGTTGATTTGCCGCAGCCTGATGGGCCCATTAACGTGACAATGTCACCGTTATCTACCGTAAAGTTGACGTTTGCCAGCAAAGGGGTTTCAGACAAACGCAGTGAAACATTTTTTACGCGAAGCATTAGCGGAGTCCTTGTCTGGCGTAACCGGCCCATTTTGACATTAAAGCGGTGAGGGCAAAAACCAATAGCGGCAACAGCAGTTGCCATAGCGCCTGGGTGGCAAGAATACTGTTGCTGCCGCCGCTGCTTAACGCTACGGCTTCGGTGGTCAACGTCGGGAAGCGTCCCGTGCCCAACCATAACGTCGGCATATATTGCGCAATACTCACCGAAAAACCGACAGCGAATGCGATAAGCGCAGGGCGTAGCATTAACGGGCATTTTACATAAAAGAATATTTTACCACGTGACCAGCCCAGCGTTTGCGCAATCAGAATTAACCGCGAGTCGATGCGCTGCCAGGCAGGTTGTAGAATAAACAGCATCCATGGCATCACCCACAGCAGGTGCCCCCAAACTATGGCCGACTCGCTACCATCCAGATACAGCCACAGCGTCAATGTGTACTGACCTGCGACCAGCGGCAGCGCCGGTAATAATATAGGCAGCCAGATCCAGAACTGCCGACGTTTCGGCCCCCATTCCAGCCACAGCAACAATATGATTACAGCGATGAATGTCGCGACCAGCCCCATCTCCAGACTATTAAACAAGGCTTCGTTGTTGATCGTCGACCGATCCGCGAGGATCGCCAGTAACAATAAACAGAGTACGCCAGTAAGCGGTAAGAACTGTGCCAGAGCTTTGCCGGGAAGTAAGGGAGTAGTACGCTGGCGAATGCCATCTTCCCGGGGAATAGTGCGCCGCCAGGCGCGCCACAGTAAATAGCCAGGCAAAACGCAGGCGGCGAGTAACAGCATGAGCAGCAGGCAGGCAAGCGCGCCTTTCGTCTGTTGGTCAGTATCGCCCTGGGTTAACCACTGCCAGCTTATTACCGCCAGCGTCGGTGGATTGCCCGGGCCAAGGATAATCGCCACATCCACAACCGACAGCGACCATGCCACAACCGCCAGCATCGCCATAGCCAGTGCGGGAGCGACGGAGGGCAGCAACAGCCAGTTCAGACATTGCCAGCGGTTGTAGCCCAGAGAATCCAGTACAATCACTTGTTGCAACAGACGTTTTTCGCTGAGTACCGCAGACAAGATCCACAACAGAAAGGCGCTTTCTTTTACCGCCAGGGCAATACCAAGACCGATGCCGTAGCGGTCCATCAACGGGGTGAGAAAAGGGAAATAGTCATACACCAGACCGCCTTCTGCAAACAGTAGCAGGACGCTGGCGGCAAATGCGACGTGTGGGATGGCAAGTAGCCACGGCAGACGAGCGCACAAGCGCAGCCATTTTGCGCCAGGCCATAGCGCCACAATCACCAGCAGGGCAATAAGCAAGGCGCCCACTGCCGCAATAGACGTTGAAACCAGCGTCGCAAGTAGCGCCTGTGGTAACTGTGGATCGGCAAATAATGCCAGCCAGTTTGTCAGTGACATAGCCGGCGTTGCCAGTGTGAAAACAGCCAGGATCAGCGGCGCATAGATCGCCGCCATCACAGCCCATAGCAGAAAGATTAATGCGTACCGTAACGGCGTAGCCATTCTTGTTCCAGCGCATTTACCCAACCTGCGTGCGGTTCTGCCAGTACCGGCGGCAGACCTTGCGGCATTCGTGCTTGTAATGTTTCGCGTTGTCCATCAGGCAGTTTCTGCGGATCGAGAACGGATGGATCACCCCAGACAGCCGAGTCTGCCTTACGCAGTTGTGCATCAGGAGAGAGCAGGAAATTAGCGACGACTTTTGCCGCCGCGCTGGCATTAGCGTTGGCGGGGATAGTGACGAAATGCACGTTGCCAATCATTCCCTCGCGAAAGCCAAAGCTGTAACTGCTGGCAGGTAAATCGCCACTGGCTATTTTTTGTTGCGCGTGAGCAGGGTTAAAGGTCAACGACAGGCGCAACGAGCCCGCTTTCAACAGGGTATCCATTCGTGCGGGAGAGGGCGGGAAATCCTTGCCCTCACGCCACAAATACGGATGTAGCGCATTGAGATATTGCCATAGCGGCGCAGTAACGCGGGCAAAAGTTGCATCGTTCGGCGCTTCTTTTAATGCGCCGGGCTCTGGCGTCAGCATGATCAGCAACTGTTCAAGAAACGCGGTGCCGGTAAAGTCCGGTGGGCGCGGATAAGTGACCGTACCAGGATTGGCTTTGGCAAATTCCAGCAACGCTTGCGGCGTTTGCGGTGGTTGTGGCGTGAGGTCGCGTCTGGCAATAAAGGTCAGTTGCGCGCCGCCCCAAGGCGATTCAGCCCCTTCGGTTGGCACAGAAAAATCTTCCCGTACCGGCAGTTGTGTATCGACGTAACGCCAGTTGGGAAGCGTTTCTGCCCAGTCGGTTTGCAGTAAATTGGCCTCTTTTAAGGTGCGGAAGTTTTCGCCGTTCACCCATAACAGATCCACTGAGCCACCTGTTTTACGCCCCGCCGTGGCTTCGGTCTGGATGCGTTTTACTGCGTCTGCGGCATCGGCGAGACGCACGATTTTCAGGTTAATGGCATAGTGGGTTTTCATCTCGCCGCTGACCCAGTCGAGATAGCGGTTAATTGCGGTATCGCCGCCCCAGGCGTTAAACCAGACGGTTTGCCCTTTGGCTTCGTCTTTGATTTCCTGCCAGTCACTGGCATGGGTTGCCAAAGAAAATAACGATAACAATCCCAGCAACCACACACAATGGCGCATCATTTCTCCTTAAGAACGTTTTTCAGGAAGTCGGCAGAGTCCCTGGGCGGGAATGTCCATAGCAGAATTAAAACGAGCCGACAGATTTTGCAGGCCGATTAATGCTGTTAACTCGGTGAGTGCCTGCGCATCAAAATGGGCAGTTAGTCGGGCGCGCAGGGCATCGTCCACCGTAGGCGGCGTGACGCTGGCGGCTTCTGCGTACTCCAGCGCCAGTCGCTCCTCGTCGCTGAACAATGGGCTTTGTCGCCAGTCAGACACCGCCAGCAGTTTGTCAGTGCTGCCGGTGCGCTCAGCGACTTTCATACTGGTGATATCCACGCAAAACTCGCACAGACACATTTGCGCAATGCGCGCGCTGACAAGCGATCGCACCACCGGATCCAGCGGTGAGCGTTTGCGTTCCAGCCAGCCGACAAACATCGACACCAGATAAAAAATAAACGGGATCCGCCCCCACCAGCGAACAGGACTTAGCACCTCGCCATAATGACGACGATGTAGCCACGCCTGCGGACGTAAAATGAAAGGAATTTTGCTCAGCGGCGGTAACCCCATCAGGCATTCCTCTTTTGGCGTTCAAGCCATATTTTTTTCGCCATAAAAATCACCACGGTCAGAGCAAACAGAATAAACAGTCCGGTGACAAACCAGAATGTGCCGCCTGTTAACATGCTGCCCGCCCAGGAATAAACAATGGTCGCCGGTAACTGACCGAGCCCGGTGGCAATAAAAAACGAGCGAAAACGTATTGAAGTCAAACCGGCAGCATAGCTGATTGGATCGAAAGGGACAAAAGGCAATAACCGGCATACCAGGATAGTATGTTTGCCGTAGCGGGTAAAAAAACCGTCCATGCTGTCGAGCACGGTTTTACCCGTTAACTTTTCTACCACTTCGCGGCCCATCACTCTGGCAATAAAAAAGCACAGCGCCGCGCCAGCCATCGAACTGGTCCACGACAGAAGGCCACCCCAGAATGCGCCGAACAGCGAGGCATTGGCAAAGGTAATTAAGAATGCCGGTAGCGGCGCGGCGATGGCCTGTAAAATCATCAAAAAGAATGAGACCACTGCCGCTTGCGCGCCATAAGACTGAATAAAGTGCTCAATACCCTGTTGGTCCACGGCGGCAAATGCCGCAACGCTGTGATTGATAAAATCATGGACGCCGGGAAGCAGCGCCCATGCGAGCAGCGTGGCGAACAACAGGATGATGATGGCGGCACGGTAATACCAGATTTTACGCGGTTGTATCTTCATCATCCTTTATCCTGGGGGTTATTCGACAACTTTAAAAGTAACCGTTGCCAGCGTGTTATCTGGCGGTAATACTGACGCATTGCCTTTGAATTTCACTTCGCCGCGTTTTTCTACCGCACCATAAGTGTATGTCGCATTGCTGACAATGCCGACCGGGCAGCTATCAAGACATACCAGACAGCCTGTTTTTTTCTCTTCCGCCGCTGCTAAATTACCACCAAAGCGCATATCCAGTTTTTTGCTATTACTATCGACAATTACCTCATCAAAGGAATAAGTTTTTGTCGCGCCTTGCCAGTTCACTGAAATATCCAGTTTGCTGCCAGCGACATGTGTGGCTTCTTTATTATCCATTGTCATGTTTTCGCCCGGCGTAGCGCCTGCCTGTTTCAGGGCTTCATAAAATGCTTTTGGTGTGGCATACCCCATAAACAGCGATTTATGCCCGTTGGAGCCCTCTTTAAATACAATGCCGTGGCGAGTATCGTCGGTGAGGAAACGCCCATTAATTTGCACCAGCATGGTGACCGTATGGTTATTGGCATCGACGCGTAGCGGCTGGCTGGTCGAAAGCCCGTCGTACTCCACTTTTGCCGTCGTATTCTCTTTTTGATCGCAGCCACCAAGCCCCGCGGCTGCCAGTAAACACAGCGCAGCCAGTCCTTTTTTCCATGATACTGAATAATGTTGCAACATCGTTCTATCCTTCGTTTTTAGGGTGAGTAAGTGGGCTGTGGCGAGAAGCAGACAGATCCACCTGTTTGTGTCGGGCATAGAGTCTGGCGAGCTGTACGAGAATAAACAGCATCAGGCCAGCCAGACAGAGTTTTAATGTAAAGAGCAGCGTAACGTCTTCACTGGCGAGGTCGCTGGCCATCACGGTATAAATAACGATCCCCGGTAGCGTGGTTAATGCTGAAATAAGGGTATAAGGCCAAAAGCCTATCGCGGTTAATCCGTAAGCGTAATTTTGTATATTGTAAGGAAATAGCGGGATTAAGCGGGTCAGAATAAGAAAATCAACGCCGCTACGTGAAATTCCTTTTTCAATGGCTTGAAAAGTATGAGTATGGCCGACGTATTTCAGTAGCAAATCACGTCCCAGCCAGCGCGCTAGTAAGAATGAACACGCTGATGCCAGCGTAGCGGCAATCAACGAAAGCAGAGTACCCAATAGCGGGCCAAAGGCAATTCCGCCTGCGATTACCAGTACGCTTCCCGGTAATAGAAAGAGGGTGGCGACGATAAATAACAGAATATAGAGGCTATAGCCGAGAAATCCACTCTGGCGAATGAGTGTTTGCAGGTGAGGTAAATCAGTGACCAGATCGAATAAATTGAAAGCGTGGATAGCATAAATAAACGGCACAAAAATAAGACAGATAAGAAGTAATTTATGCTCTGCTTTCATCGTGGGGGTTCCTATATCAAAACTTGATAATAGAGAAGTGGTCAGACAACTAAAAACGCAGTGACGGTATAACAAAGGTGGGCGGGGAACAAATCATTACTGACAGTTTGTTGATTTTTCTCAAGGTTCATTCTCCTGACTTACAATGAGTCAGGAGAATGAAGATATTAGCGGCGGAAAGTTGCCCACACAGGAGCGTGATCTGACGGTTTTTCCATACTGCGGATTTCATAATCAATGCCGGTTTCTACGCAGCATTCCGCCAGCGGCTGGCTGGCAAGCAGCAGATCGATACGCAGGCCACGGTTATCATCAAAACCTTTTGAGCGGTAATCAAACCACGAGAAACGGTCCGCAGTTTCTGGATTAGCGTGGCGGAAGGTATCTACCAACCCCCAACTGAGCAGACGCTCCATCCATTCGCGTTCTTCCGGCAGGAAGGAACATTTTCCGGTACGCAGCCAGCGTTTGCGGTTCTCTTCGCCAATGCCGATATCCAGATCGGTGGGGCTGATATTCATATCACCCATAATCAGCACCGGATTCTCGCGTTTGAGTTCGGTTTCCAGATAGTTTTGCAGGTTCAGGTAAAACTGTGCTTTCGCCGGGAATTTAGTGGGATGGTCACGGCTTTCGCCCTGCGGAAAGTAACCGTTGATCACGGTGACATTGCCCAGCGGCGAGGGAATTTCCGCCATAATAATCCGCCGCTGAGCGTCTTCTCCATCGCCCGGGAAGCCGCGACGTACGGTAATCGGCGTCTCTTTGGTCAGCAGCGCCACGCCATAATGGCCTTTCTGTCCGTGATAAAACACGTTGTAGCCGAGTTTTGCCACTTCTTCGAGTGGAAACATATCGTCATGAACTTTTGTCTCCTGCAGGCCAATGACATCCGGTTGATGCTTCTCGACGATGGCTTCAAGCTGGTGAGGTCTGGCGCGCAGGCCGTTGATATTAAAAGAGACAAATTTCATAGTCGCTGCCATTTTTGCAAATAAAGAGTGGGGGGATGTTAGCAGAAATTCGTCTGGCTTACCGCTTGTTGTTAAGTGATTTGATCGATGGTTGTTAATGCTGACAACGATGGATCAAAAATGCTCGCTTTTGGTGCAGGCTGCGTCGAAATGGCGCACTAATTTCCAGTAAATTTCGTTAACGATCACAATTTTAGAATTATATTTCACTTCTGCATAACATTTCGTTTTTTATCCTTTTTATTCAACTGTATCCCGAACGTATTCACTTTATATGCACGTTAAATGCATATCATCAGGTTATAACTTGTTGATTTCCAGATAGCTGCTCTCGTTTATGCACTTTTGTCACTGGCTGGCACAAACCCTGCAATCTACATTTACAGCGCAAACACACCAATTATTAACATATAAATAACGATTTATTTACTGCAGAGGTCGCTATATCTCAGCCAATTACGCGTGAAAACTTTGATGAATGGATGATACCTGTTTACGCACCGGCACCGTTCATTCCGCTACGTGGCGAAGGTTCACGCTTGTGGGATCAGCAGGGGAAAGAGTATATCGACTTTGCGGGGGGCATTGCGGTAAACGCGCTGGGCCATGCGCATCCCGAACTGCGCGAGGCGCTGAACGAACAGGCAAGTAAGTTCTGGCATACCGGTAATGGCTATACCAACGAACCTGCATTACGGCTGGCGAAAAAACTTATCGACGCGACTTTTGCCGATCGCGTGTTCTTTTGTAACTCCGGCGCGGAGGCCAACGAAGCGGCGCTGAAACTGGCGCGTAAATTCGCTCACGACCGCTACGGCAGCCATAAGAGCGGTATTGTGGCGTTTAAAAATGCCTTTCACGGGCGCACGCTGTTTACCGTCAGCACGGGCGGACAGCCAGCCTATTCACAAGATTTTGCGCCACTGCCGCCGGATATTCGTCATGCTGCGTATAACGATATTAACTCTGCCAGCGCGCTGATCGACGACTCTACCTGTGCGGTGATTGTCGAGCCCATCCAGGGCGAAGGCGGCGTGGTGCCTGCCAGCAACGCATTTTTACAAGGTCTGCGTGAACGGTGTGACCGCCACAATGCTTTGCTGATTTTTGATGAGGTACAAACGGGCGTCGGGCGCACAGGGGAACTGTATGCCTATATGCACTATGGCGTAACGCCCGATTTGTTAACTACCGCCAAAGCTTTGGGTGGCGGTTTCCCGGTTGGCGCGCTGCTGGCAACCGAAGAATGCGGCCGCGTGATGACCGTTGGTAGCCACGGCACGACCTATGGCGGCAATCCGCTGGCCTCGGCGGTGGCAGGTAAAGTACTTGATTATTAACACGCCGAAAATGCTTAACGGGGTTAAACAGCGCCACGACGGGTTTGTTGAGCGTCTTAATACCATTAATCACCGTTGTGGTTTGTTCAGTGAAATCCGCGGATTAGGTCTGCTAATTGGTTGTGTTTTGAATGCCGATTACGCCGGGCAAGCGAAACAAATTTCGCAAGAAGCGGCAAAGGCTGGCGTGTTGGTGCTGATTGCCGGAGGTAACGTGGTGCGTTTTGCTCCAGCGCTGAATGTCAGCGAAGAAGAAGTGACGACGGGGCTGGATCGCTTTGCAGCAGCCTGCGAACGTTTTGTGAGCGGAGGTCCATCATGATGGTCATCCGTCCTGTTGAACGCACGGATGTTGCGGCGTTGATGCAGCTTGCCAGTAAAACGGGGGGCGGACTGACGTCGTTACCCGCCAATGAAGCTACACTTTCGGCGCGTATCGAAAGGGCCATAAAAACCTGGCAGGGCGAACTGCCCAAAAGTGAACAAGGTTATGTGTTTGTGCTGGAAGAGAGCGAGACAGGCACTGTAGCGGGTATTTGCGCCATTGAGGTGGCGGTTGGGCTGAACGATCCCTGGTATAACTATCGCGTTGGCACGCTGGTTCACGCGTCAAAAGAGCTGAATGTTTACAATGCGTTACCGACGCTGTTTCTCAGTAATGATCACACCGGCAGCAGCGAACTGTGTACGCTGTTTCTCGACCCGGACTGGCGCAAAGAGGGCAACGGCTATTTGTTATCGAAATCGCGCTTTATGTTTATGGCGGCTTTTCGCGACAAATTTAATGACAAAGTGGTCGCTGAAATGCGCGGGGTGATCGATGAACACGGCTATTCGCCGTTCTGGCAAAGCCTCGGCAAGCGTTTCTTTTCGATGGATTTTAGCCGCGCCGATTTTCTCTGCGGTACCGGTCAAAAAGCGTTTATCGCTGAACTGATGCCAAAACACCCAATCTATACTCACTTTTTATCCCAGGAAGCGCAGGACGTCATCGGGCAAGTGCATCCACAAACCGCACCTGCCCGCGCGGTGCTGGAGAAAGAAGGTTTCCGCTATCGTCACTATATCGACATCTTCGACGGTGGGCCGACGCTGGAGTGCGATGTCGACCGTGTTCGCGCCATCCGCAAAAGCCGGCTGGTGGAAGTGGCTGAAGGACAACCTGCACAGGGCGATTTTCCGGCCTGCCTGGTCGCCAATGAAAATTATCACCATTTTCGTGTGGTGCTGGTGCGCGCCGATCCGGCTACCGAGCGTTTGATTTTAACTGCCGCGCAACTTGATGCACTGAAGTGTCACGCCGGGGATTGTGTTCGTCTGGTGCGTTTGTGCGCAGAGGAGAAAACAGCATGACTTTATGGATCAACGGTGACTGGGTAACGGGCCAGGGGGCGCTGCGCGTGAAGCGAAATCCTGTATCGGGCGAGGTGTTATGGCAGGGCAATGATGCCAATGCCGCTCAGGTCGAGCAGGCTTGTCGGGCCGCCCGTGCGGCGTTTCCGCGTTGGGCGCGATTCTCCTTTAGCGATCGCCAGGTAAGAGTTGAACGTTTTGCCGGACTGCTGGAAAGCAATAAAGCCGAATTAACCGCGATTATTGCCAGAGAAACGGGTAAGCCGCGCTGGGAAGCGGCAACCGAAGTGACAGCGATGATCAATAAAATCGCGATATCAATTAAGGCATATCATGTTCGTACCGGCGAGCAGCGCAGCGAAATGCCGGACGGCGCGGCGAGCTTGCGCCATCGTCCGCACGGTGTACTGGCAGTGTTCGGTCCGTACAATTTCCCCGGTCATCTGCCTAATGGACATATTGTTCCGGCGCTGCTGGCAGGCAACACAATCATCTTCAAGCCCAGCGAGCTGACACCGTGGAGCGGAGAAGTGGTTATGCGTTTGTGGCAGCAGGCTGGATTGCCGCCGGGGGTGCTGAACCTGGTCCAGGGCGGGCGCGAAACCGGTCAGGTACTCAGCGCTCTGGAAGATCTTGACGGTTTGCTGTTTACCGGTAGCGCTAATACCGGCTACCAGTTGCACCGCCAGCTTTCCGGTCAGCCGGAAAAGATTCTCGCCCTCGAAATGGGCGGCAATAATCCGCTGATTATCGATAAGATGGCGGATATCGATGCCGCAGTCCATCTGACCATTCAGTCGGCATTTGTCACTGCCGGGCAACGCTGTACCTGCGCCCGCCGTTTATTGCTGAAAAACGGGGCGCAGGGCGATGCATTTCTTGCCCGCCTGGTTGCCGTCAGCCAGCGTTTAACGCCGGGCAACTGGGACGACGAACCGCAGCCGTTTATTGGTGGGCTGATTTCTGAACAGGCCGCACAGCAGGTTGTTACTGCCTGGCAGGAACTGGAAGCATTGGGTGGGCAAACGTTGCTTGCGCCACGTTTGTTACAAGCGGGAACATCGCTGCTAACTCCAGGGATCGTTGAAATGACAGGCGTTACTGGCGTGCCGGATGAAGAGGTATTTGGACCGCTATTGCGCGTCTGGCGTTACGATACCTTCGATGAAGCGATTAACATGGCGAATAACACGCGTTTTGGCCTCTCTTGTGGTCTGGTTTCCCCCGAGCGGGAAAAATTCGATCAACTGTTGCTGGAAGCGCGGGCGGGGATTGTTAACTGGAACAAACCGCTTACCGGCGCCGCCAGCACCGCGCCATTCGGCGGTGTTGGCGCTTCCGGCAACCATCGCCCCAGCGCCTGGTATGCGGCGGATTATTGCGCCTGGCCAATGGCAACTCTGGAGTCATCTTCATTAACGTTGCCCGCCGTACTTAACCCAGGGCTGGATTTTTCTGATGAGGTGGCGCGATGAATGCTTGCGAAGTCAATTTCGATGGGCTGGTGGGGCTGACACATCATTACGCTGGTCTGTCGTTTGGTAATGAAGCCTCCACTCGCCACCGTTTTCAGGTCTCTAACCCGCGACTGGCGGCAAAACAGGGCTTACTGAAAATGAAAGCCCTTGCCGATGCGGGATTTCCCCAGGCGGTGATCCCGCCACATGAGCGTCCGTATATTCCGGTTTTGCGCCAGTTAGGGTTCAGAGGCAGCGATGAACAGGTGCTGGAGAACGTTGCCCGTCAGGCTCCACACTGGCTTTCCAGCGTCAGTTCCGCGTCGCCAATGTGGGTGGCGAATGCTGCCACGGTCGCGCCGTCTGCCGATACGCTGGATGGTAAAGTGCATTTCACGGTCGCCAACCTGAACAATAAATTTCACCGTTCGCTGGAAGCGCCAATCACCGAATCATTGTTAAAGGCGATTTTTAACGATGACGAGAAATTCGTCGTTCACTCAGCGTTGCCACAGGTGGCCTTGCTCGGTGACGAAGGGGCGGCAAACCACAATCGACTCGGCGGTCATTACGGCGAACCCGGTATGCAGATTTTTGTTTACGGGCGAGAAGAGGGTTACGGTTCGCGGCCTTCCCGCTATCCGGCGCGGCAGACCCGCGAAGCCAGTGAGGCAGTCGCCAGGCTAAATCAGGTTAATCCACAGCAGGTGATTTTCGCCCAGCAAAACCCGGACGTTATTGACCAGGGCGTTTTTCATAATGATGTAATTGCTGTGAGCAATCGCCAGGTGTTGTTTTGCCATCAACAGGCATTTGCTCACCAGGCGCAATTACTGGTAAGCCTGCGTTCGCGGGTTAATGGTTTTATGGCAATTGAAGTTCCTGCGGCGCAGGTGTCCGTAGCGGATGCGGTTTCTACCTATCTGTTTAACAGCCAGTTAGTAAGCCGTGATGATAGTTCAATGATGTTAGTGCTGCCGCAGGAGTGCCGGGAGCACGCCGGAGTGTGGCGTTATCTCAATGGGTTGCTTGCCGCCGATAATCCGATCAGTGAACTGAAAGTTTTTGATTTACGCGAGAGTATGGCGAACGGCGGCGGACCGGCGTGCCTGCGTTTGCGCGTAGTATTGACGGCAGAAGAATGTCGGGCAGTCAATCCGGCGGTGATGATGAACGATACGCTGTTTAATGCGCTCAATAACTGGATAGACCATTACTATCGCGATCGTCTTACTACCGCCGATCTGGCCGACCCGCAGTTGCTGCGTGAAGGGCGAGAAGCGCTGGATATGCTAACTCGTTTGCTGGATCTCGGTTCGGTTTATCCGTTCCAGCGCGAGGGAGGGGGAAATGGATAATTTTCTCTCCCTGACTCTGACAGGGAAAAAGCCCGCCATCACCGAGAGGGAAAGCAACGGTATTCGCTGGCGCTGGCTGGGCGATGGATTACTCGAACTGACGCCGTTAACACCACCGCAAGGCGCGATGGTGCTTTCGGCAGGGATCCACGGCAATGAAACGGCGCCAGTGGAAATGCTGGACGCCTTGCTTAGCGCGATATATCACGGAGAAATGCCACTGCGCTGGCGGTTGTTGGCGATCCTCGGCAATCCTCCGGCATTAAAACAAGGGAAGCGTTATTGCCATAGCGATATGAATCGAATGTTTGGCGGGCGCTGGCAGTTATTTGCCGAAAGCGGTGAAACCTGCCGCGCTCGTGAACTGGAGCAGTGTCTGGAGGATTTTTATGATCAGAGCAAAGAGCCCGTTCGCTGGCACCTCGATTTACATACGGCTATTCGCGGTTCGTACCATCCGCAGTTTGGTGTTTTACCGCAACGGGATATTCCCTGGGATGAAAATTTCCTGACATGGTTGGGGGCGGCGGGACTGGAGGCGCTGGTGTTTCATCAGGCGCCGGGCGGGACGTTTACTCACTTCAGCGCTGAACATTTTGGTGCCCTGGCCTGTACGCTGGAACTTGGAAAAGCGTTGCCGTTTGGGCAAAACGATCGCCATCAGTTTGCGCCAACCGCCAGTGCGATTGCGGCGCTGCTATCGGGTGAAAATGTCAGTATTGAGAGG
>NZ_BBMY01000075.1 GCF_000759775.1 Escherichia albertii NBRC 107761 = DSM 17582 | reverse complement strand
CCAGTTGAGAGTCATTGACAATGAATGCTAACGGTTATGAAGATGACAGGTTTCTTTTTTATGAAGAAAAACTCCGCTGGCGAATGAGTCGGCAAATTTCTAATGCAAACACAATATTTTATGAAAACCAGAAAGATAGTGTTCAGCAAATTTTAAAAAAATATTCAAAACGTATACCTGTTCTTGTTTTTTGGGGAAATGAACGCAGATGGACAATTGTTAACGGTCTGGAAGTGGTGAGTGTCTTTGATGAACATCTCCATTACATCTATCTTAATGATATCAATAAAGAGATAAGACCTGATTTCTCACACAAAAAAAGCTTATATTTTAAATGTGAGTTAAAATCTATTCTTTTGGGGCGTGACAGGATTAAAATATGGGTTCCTGAGGGGAGGTTATATTTTGCATTAATGAATGTGTTGCAAATGTTCCCCCTGAAAAACCCGCTTTCAACAAGGAATTAATGCAACAACTACAAAATAATGAACTTAATTAATGTGTCCGCTATAGATTGCAGTCTTATATATTAAAAGGTGTCAATGTGAATGAATGTTTTATAAATATTACACCGGATTTTTTATCTTTTAAAAATGCCGGTTTGTCAGACTTACAGTATCGAAATGCAAAACTTACAATTTCATTGATTTGTCCGCCGATTAAGTCAGAAATCAACATATCTTTTGACTGGATACACTCATTTCGTGTCACCGATGAAGGAGATTTATTAGGGATGCTGGGAGCGTATGGTATTAATCAAACGGGGATTTATCGGGTAGCAAATTCAACTTATCTGGCATGGTTTACTAAGCAAAGTATCGGTATTCATGAAAATAAAATGATTGAGCATTATGTCATTGCAACGTCTAATGATGTTGTTGATGTCCTGTCTGTGGTTTCTCCGAAAATAGTGTATAAGTAAAGAATTAAGTCTTGTGAAGACGATAAAGAAAATTCGACTTCTTCCTTTCAGAGTGCTCCACTTCTCTTTATTATCTCACGCAGTATTCTTAAGGGAACGAGAAGGAGGAACCATGAATATTACCCCGTTTCCGACGCTTTCAGCGAAAACTATTGATGCCATAAACGTTATCGGGCAGTGGCTGGCACAGGATGATTTCTCTAATGAGGCTCTGTATCCGGCTGATTGCGTGATCCTTGCGGGTAACGCGGTTATTCCCACTATCGACGCGGCATGCAAGATTGCCAGAGATCGGCAAATTCCTTTATTGATCAGCGGTGGTATCGGTCATTCGACAACGTTTTTATATAGCGCTATTGCACAGCATCCGCACTATAACACCATCCGCACCACGGGCAGGGCGGAAGCGAGCATCCTTGCGGATATCGCCCACCAGTTCTGGCATATTCCCCATGAAAAAATCTGGATTGAAGACCAGTCTACGAATTGTGGGGAAAATGCACGCTTTAGCGTTGCGCTTCTGAACCAGGCAACGGAGCGAATTCATACCGCCATCATCATTCAGGACCCAACAATGCAGCGCCGAACCATGGCAACGTTCCATCGCATAACAGAGGATAATCCCGATGCGCCTCGCTGGTTAAGCTATCCGGGATTCATCCCCCAACTGGAGAATAGGGCGGGCACTGTTGCGTTTGTTAATCAACTGGAAGGTTTATGGTCGGTCGAACGTTATCTGTCGTTACTCACTGGCGAGTTGCCTCGCTTGCAGGATGATTGTGATGGCTATGGTCCACGCGGGCGCGATTTTATTGTTCACGTTGATTTTCCTACAGAAGTCACCATGGCGTGGCAAACATTGAAACGAGATGCTGTGCTTATCGAGACGATGGCGAGTCGTTCATTACGTTAATCATTGTGCCGTTTGCGAAGAGGCGGAGGTTTTCCTCCGCCTGCGTCTGTCAGAGTTTGGCAAATTTTTCCAGAGTGCGAATAAGTTGGGTGACGAATCCATACTCGTTATCATACCAGGCGACGGTTTTCACCAGTTGCAAATCGCCCACTGCGGTGATTTCCGTCTGGGTCGCATCAAACACCGAACCAAAATGGCTGCCAATGATATCGGAAGAGACAATTTCTTCGTCGGTATAGCCAAATGACTCGTTATTGGTCGTTGCTTTTTTAAGTGCGTTGTTCACCTCTTCAGCAGTCACTTTCTTACCAAGAATGGATACCAGCTCGGTTACTGAGCCCGTTTTCACTGGCACACGTTGCGCATGGCCTTTCAGTTTGCCGCTAAGCTCCGGGATCACCAGACCAATGGCTTTTGCTGCACCCGTGGTGTGAGGGATGATATTTTCTGCTGCAGCACGTGATGCACGTAAATCTTTACCACGCGGACCATCAACCAATGATTGCGTACCGGTGTAGGCATGAATTGTCGTCATCGTTCCCGCTTCTATACCAAAACTGTCATGTAATGCTTTAGCCATTGGCGCGAGACAGTTCGTGGTGCATGACGCCACAGAAACAATAGTGTCGTTGCTATCCAGAGTATCGTCATTAACGTTATAAACGATGGTTTTCATTTCACCAGCCGGAGCGGAAATCAGCACTTTCTTTGCCCCGGCATCCAGATGTGCCTGCGATTTTTCTGCGGAAGTATAAAATCCAGTGCACTCAACAACAATTTGTGCATCTTTCGCTTTCCACGGGATATTTTTCGCCTCTTTTTCGGCGTACACCGCAATACTTTTCCCATCGACGATAAGTGAATCTTCCGTGAAGTCAACGCTCCAGGGGAACGGACCGTAGTTTGAATCATGTTTCAGCAGGTAGGCGAGAATTTTCGGCGAGGTGAGATCATTGATCGCAACAACTTCTATGTCACTTTTGACCTCAAGTAGTCGACGCAACACCAGACGACCGATACGACCAAAACCGTTAATACCAATTTTATTCATGGTTTTCTCCTGTCAGGAACACTCGGATGGAAATTGATCCTTTCCAGGCTTAGACCAGGATAGCTGGATGAGCAATCTACATTCTTGCGGCCAAATGTAACGTACTGAAAATGACGGGAACAATATTTAATGAAATTTTAAGAAAAGCTCGTTATGTTAACGTTGAATTGTTTAAAATAGGGAAATGTTATGGAGAATAAGTACTCAAGGTTACAAATTGGTATTCACTGGCTGGTCTTTTTGCTGGTTATTGCAGCATATTGCACAATGGAATTTCGTGGATTTTTTCCACGTAGCGCCCGGCCAGTAATCAACATGATCCATGTCTCCTGTGGCATATCGATTCTCGTACTGATGGTGCTCCGTCTTGTGCTAAGGCTGAAATATCCAACTCCGCCAATTGTGCCTAAACCGAAACCCATGATGACGGGACTTGCTCATCTTGGGCATCTGGTCATTTATTTGCTGTTTATCGCGCTGCCTCTGATTGGTCTGATAATGATGTATTACCGTGGTAATCCCTGGTTTGCGTTTGGCATGACGATGCCTTATGCACCAGAGGCCAACTTTGATTTGGTCGATACCTTAAAATCGTGGCACGAAACGTTGGCAAATCTGGGATATTTCATCATTGGGCTACATGCTGCCGCAGCATTAGCACATCATTATTTCTGGAAGGACAACACGCTTTTGCGCATGATGCCGCGTAAGCATTCCTGACGACATTAAAAGAAAACGCCTGTACTAAACCAGACCCGTGGTACAGGCGAAGAATACGGGCCTACATCGGAAGCGCTTATTATATTTATTTGTATGACAAATAAAACCATAAGTTTTCCAGAATCTCTCTCAGTGTGCCTTCCGGGACATAATCTTTTACAAATCCATTAATTGCAGTCGCCAGTAATCTCTTACCGCCATGAATGCGGCAAAAATGTGATTGGAATGTTATGCCTGAAAACGCAAACGTTGTCCGTGGATCCACAAAATGCAGGGATTAAGACGATTTTGGCAACGGTGTAATAATATGGACAAGGGATCGAAAGGTCCCTTTTCCTTTTAGAAGGGCATCGATTTACGAATAGTGTTAATGAATAACTGACAACCGGAGGAGAACGTCGCATCAACGCGAGTAAGGATCCCAATTGGTTCGCCCGCTCCATGTCCCGGAACAGGCAACGCCACCAGCGTGGCATGCCGTAGATCATCTTTTACGGCGCCCGAAGGAACAAACCATACATAGTCATAATCCACGGTGAGTTGGCGTGAAAGCGATGCGGAAAGCGTTTCGATACATCCTGAAGGAATTTTACAGCCCTGACTTTGTACCAGTGCTTCGGAATGTTGCCGTGGCGCGGTGCCTTCCGGTGAAACGACAACGGGCCATTGCAGAACCCGGCTTAGCGTCACATTCTCCTGAAGCAGAGGGTGGTTGGGGCGAACAACTAGCTTCAGCGATTCGAGAAACAGCAACTCGTAATTAAGTCCGGTCATCAATTCAGGATCTGACATCCGACCCACGCCGATATCAATTTCCCCCGTTTTTAATCCTGCCAGAATCATCGTGTTACTCATCGTTGCAACTTGCAGGGTGGTCTCTCTTTGTTGTTGATGAAACTGACCGATAACAGAAGGTAATATCCCCAACGCGGCAGTAGGTAGCGCTCCCACTCTTATAATGTCATTGTTCAATCCCTCTTTACGATTCAGCGACTGACCGGCAGTGTTGATAGCATCAAGCACTTTGACTGCGTGAGTTAAAAATTGTTCGCCAGGTAAGGTGAGTTGCGCGCCTTGCCGTCCACGATCAAACAAGCGAGCACCTGTTAATTGTTCCAGTTCATTCAGGGTCTTAGAGAGCGCAGGTTGACTTAAATTAAGGGTTTCAGCCGCGCGCCCCAAAGTTCCTTGTTGTGCGACAGCGACAAACGTATGAAGGTGGCGCAAACGAATGCGCTGACTAAACAGACTATTTTTTTCCATAAGCGATGTTAAAAACGAAACGATGTTGCTGACAAGTGATGTTGTTTAATTATGATAACTTGATTGCAAAATATTATTAACATTTTAATGTGATTTTATTACGCCGGATATGCAGCATTGTTGATTTCGCAGCGAGATCACAGTTTGTAAATTCTTCCCACCAGAGTGAATGCGGTTACCTACACTCCAGATAATTGATCACTGGGGGCGGGCATTATGGCGAACAGCATCACGGCGGATGAGATCCGGGAACAATTTTCGCAGGCAATGTCAGCCATGTATCAGCAAGAGGTTCCACAGTACGGTACGTTGCTGGAGCTGGTAGCTGATGTGAATCTGGCTGTGTTGGAAAACAATCCCCAACTGCATGAAAAAATGGTGAATGCGGATGAACTGACGCGGCTTAACGTTGAACGTCATGGCGCGATTCGTGTTGGAACCGCGCAGGAACTTGCTACTTTGCGGCGAATGTTTGCCATTATGGGGATGTATCCGGTGAGCTATTATGATCTCTCGCAGGCAGGCGTGCCGGTTCATTCCACGGCCTTTCGTCCTGTCGACGACGCCTCACTGGCGCATAATCCATTTCGTGTTTTTACGTCATTACTTCGTCTTGAGCTTATTGAAAACGAAACGTTGCGCCAGAAGGCGGCGGAGATTTTACAGCGGCGCGATATCTTTACCCCGCGTTGCCGGCAATTGTTAGATGAATATGATCAGGCTGGTCGTTTTAACGAAGTACAAACGCGAGAGTTTGTGCAGGAAGCGCTGGAGACATTTCGCTGGCATCAGTCGGCAACGGTGGATAAAGAAACCTATCATGCATTACATGATGAACATCGACTGATTGCTGATGTGGTCTGTTTCCCCGGCTGTCATATTAACCACCTGACGCCACGTACTCTGGATATAGACAGAGTTCAGTCAATGATGCCTGAGTGCGGTATTGAACCGAAAATTCTCATTGAAGGACCGCCACGTCGTGAGGTTCCCATTTTATTGCGCCAGACCAGCTTTAAGGCACTGGAAGAGGTTGTCCAGTTTGTGGGGCAAAAGCAGGGGACGCATACCGCCCGCTTTGGTGAAATAGAGCAACGTGGCGCGGCATTAACCCGGAAAGGGCGGCGGTTATATGACGATTTACTGCGTAAGGCTGGAACCGGGCAGGATAATCTTACGCATCAGTTGCATCTACAAGAAACTTTTCGCGCTTTTCCTGACAGCGAGTTTTTGATGCGCCAGCAGGGGCTGGCATGGTTTCGCTATCGCCTGACGCCGTCAGGTGAAGCGCATCGTCAGGCGATTCATCCTGGTGACGATCCACAACCCTTAATTGAACGAGGTTGGGTGGTTGCGCAACCTATTACCTATGAAGATTTTTTGCCTGTTAGCGCGGCGGGGATCTTCCAGTCAAATCTGGGGGATGAAATACAGGCACGCAGTCACGGCAATGCCAGTCGTGAAGCCTTTGAACAGGCGTTGGGCTGCCCGGTTTTTGATGAGTTCCGGCTCTATCAGGAAGCGGAAGAACGCAGTAAACGTCGCTGCGGTTTGCTTTAAATTCGAGTCCTCCGACTTTGCAAAAATTTGCCTGATTTTACAAACGAATCAGGCTCTTCCCATCGACATAAAAAATTTGCCGATTTGTGCAGATTCTCTGTGTTCAACAATTGGATTATTAATAAATATTGTCTAGAGTGAGCGGTCACAAATAAGCATTTTCTTGCCGCTGAAAACGACCAGCGCGGGACCATTCACTACACCAGAAGGACTCACTTTCAGGTATGGATCGTAGACGATTTATTAAAGGTTCAATGGCTATGGCCGCCGTGTGCGGTACCAGCGGCATTGCTTCTCTTTTTTCTCAGGCTGCGTTCGCAGCAGATTCGGACATTGCCGACGGGCAAAGCCAGCGTTTTGATTTTTCTATTTTACAGTCGATGGCGCATGATTTAGCGCGAAAACCGTGGCGTGGCGCTCCGCGTCCGTTACCCGATACTCTGGCGACAATGACGCCGCAGGCCTATAACAGCATTCAATATGACGCGGAGAAATCGCTCTGGCATAACGTCGAAAACCGTCAACTGGATGCTCAATTCTTTCATATGGGCATGGGGTTCCGCCGCCGCGTACGGATGTTTTCTGTTGATCCGGCAACGCATCTGGCGCGTGAAATTCACTTCCGCCCGGAGTTGTTCAAGTACAACGATACGGGGATTGATACCAAACAACTTGAAGGGCAAAGCGATCTCGGTTTTGCAGGTTTTCGCGTGTTTAAAGCTCCAGAACTGGCGCGCCGTGATGTGGTGTCGTTCCTCGGCGCGAGTTATTTCCGTGCCGTTGATGACACTTATCAATACGGTTTGTCGGCGCGTGGTCTGGCGATTGATACGTACACCGATAGCAAAGAAGAGTTCCCGGACTTTACCGCTTTTTGGTTCGATACTGTACAACCCGGGGCGACAACTTTCACTGTTTACGCGTTGCTTGATAGCGCAAGCATCACCGGAGCTTACAAGTTCACCATTCATTGTGAGAAGAGTCAGGTGATTATGGATGTTGAAAACCACCTGTATGCACGCAAAGATATAAAACAGTTGGGGATCGCGCCGATGACCAGCATGTTTAGCTGCGGCACCAATGAGCGCCGGATGTGCGACACCATTCATCCACAAATCCATGACTCCGACCGTCTTTCCATGTGGCGAGGCAACGGCGAGTGGATTTGTCGTCCACTGAATAATCCGCAGAAATTGCAATTCAATGCCTATACCGACAATAACCCGAAAGGATTTGGCTTACTGCAACTGGATCGCGATTTCTCTCATTATCAGGACATTATGGGCTGGTACAACAAACGCCCAAGCCTGTGGGTGGAGCCGCGTAATAAATGGGGCAAAGGTACAATCGGTCTGATGGAGATCCCAACCACCGGTGAAACGCTGGATAATATCGTCTGTTTTTGGCAGCCAGAAAAAGCAGTAAAAGCCGGTGATGAGTTTGCATTCCAGTATCGTCTGTACTGGAGTGCTCAGCCTCCCGTTCATTGCCCGTTGGCACGTGTTCTGGCAACACGTACCGGGATGGGTGGTTTCCCGGAAGGCTGGGCGCCAGGCGAACATTATCCAGAAAAATGGGCCCGTCGTTTTGCTGTTGATTTTGTCGGCGGCGATCTGAAAGCGGCTGCGCCGAAAGGCATTGAACCCGTCATTACGCTTTCCAGCGGTGAGGCGAAGCAGATCGAAATTCTCTACATCGAACCGATTGATGGATATCGTATTCAGTTCGACTGGTATCCGACTTCGGACTCCACTGACCCGGTCGATATGCGGATGTATCTACGTTGCCAGGGGGATGCCATCAGCGAAACCTGGCTGTATCAATATTTCCCGCCAGCACCGGATAAACGCCGGTACGTTGACGATCGCGTGATGAATTAATTGCCATTTTTTCGGCGCCTTCTACTGGAGGCGCCGTCTGACTAAACACGATCCCGCTCGCATTTTTCCCTACGTTAAATGAGTAATCTGATGGTGCGTATTACATACACTTTGTCAGCCACTAACAGGGAGTGCGTATGTTTCCAGAATACCGAGATTTAATATCCCGTCTGAAAAACGAGAATCCTCGCTTTATTTCCTTGTTCGATAAACATAATAAGCTTGATCATGAAATTGCCAGGATGGAAGGTTCTGATGGGCGAGGGTACAACGCGGAAGTGGTCCGCATGAAAAAACAGAAGTTACAGTTGAAAGATGAGATGCTTAAAATCCTGCAACAGGAGAGTGTCAAAGAGGTATAAACTTTCTAAGCCGCCAGTAAGGCGGCTTTTTAAACTGATGCAAGAATTATGACCGAGACGATTAAAGTTAGTGAATCACTTGAATTACGTGCAGTTGAAGAAAGCCATGTCACGCCGCTCTATCAGTTAACCTGTAAAAATAAAACCTGGCTGCAACAATCGCTAAACTGGCCGCAGTTTGTTCACAGCGAAGAGGACACGTGGAAAACGGTGCAGGGCAATATGATGTTGCATCAACGTGGCTACGCCAAAATGTTCATGATTTACCGGGAGGATGAACTTGTCGGCGTTATCTCATTTAATCGCATAGAGCCTCTGAATAAAACCGCTGAAATTGGTTACTGGCTGGACGAATCCTGTCAGGGACTGGGGATTATGTCTCAGGCATTGCAGGCGTTTATTCACCATTACGCTCAGCGTGGTGAGTTAAGACGTTTTGTGATCAAATGCCGGGTGGATAATCTACAAAGCAATCAGGTGGCGTTGCGTAATGGTTTTGTACTGGAAGGTTGCTTGAAACAGGCTGAATTTCTCAACGGTGCTTATGATGATGTGAATATATACGCACGTCTCATCGATTCACAATAACCCCGCCAGCGGCGTTCGCGTAATGTGTTCCTCACCGTTAATGACTTTTGGGCCACGCAA
Organism: Escherichia albertii NBRC 107761 = DSM 17582; assembly: GCF_000759775.1. GTDB lineage: Bacteria > Pseudomonadota > Gammaproteobacteria > Enterobacterales > Enterobacteriaceae > Escherichia > Escherichia albertii. The sequence continues at coordinate 14,476 of NZ_BBMY01000075.1, read as the reverse complement.
ATAAACAGTATCGTTATCAAGGGATTCGACGACTGCGTGGTCGGTCACTTCAATATGGTTTTCCATGATGACCGCTCCCGTAATGCGACTGTTACCCTGAATGATGATGTGCTCGTCGAGTAACACCGGGCCACCGCGTACAACAGCATTACCGCCGACCAGAACATGCTGTTTTAACACGCAGTTTCCTTCAACAATGGCATGTTCTGCAACCTGAGAGCTGTAGTGAAGCGTGGGAATAGCATCTTCCTCCATCCCGGCGATCACTTGCCCGTGACCGTAGACTTTTGCGCAATCGCAAAGCCAGACGTTGTTCTCTTCATTGCCTTCGATACAGGCAAAATCAAAAACCTCGGCACGATGCTCAATAAACGCATGCCGGACGACCGCGTTACCGTAAATTTGCGCCTGGTGAACAATTCGTGAGGCGCTGATTCTGGCGTGATCATAGATTTGTAGCAAAAGATGGTGGTCGGGGGTTAACCCTTGCGCGGCGACGATCATTGAATGCTGGTCGATATGGGCGTGACCAAAAATCCGGCATTGACCGCAAATGAGTGAATCTTTGATTGTGACGTTGTCACTTATTCTGGCGCCCTGACTGATTTCGGCGTTATCAATCCAGACGTTATTTGTGACATAAACGTCTCCCCATAACACGCAACTCCTGGTAATGCGCGTATTCCCGGTTATCACCGTTCCGGCAAACGCGATGGCATTCTGGTCGTAAATCCAGCAATTTCCTTCTTGTGCCAGCACAGTTTCGTCATCGATCCAACCACCTGCTGTTCCGGCTATCACATCGTTAAAATCAGTAACAGCAATAATTTGCCGCAATAACACACTCTTTTTGCAGCCATCTTTCTGATAACTAAAGGTTCGTTGTTCTTCATTAAGACGATATTTGCGCATAGCGTTTTCCCGCAGGTGGCTTACTATAACCGTAGCAAATTCTACGACTCTGGCTATGGTCGGGAAAATTCCATAAAATGCATTTCAAATATACTTTATAAATTAAACAAAATGAGTAATAAGATGCAGAGCGATAAAGTGCTCAATTTACCCGCAGGTTACTTTGGTATTGTGTTGGGGACGATAGGGATGGGATTCGCCTGGCGCTATGCCAGCCAGGTTTGGCAAGTCAGCCACTGGTTGGGGGATGGACTGGTAATTCTGGCGATGATCATCTGGGGATTATTGACCGTAGCATTTATTACCCGACTGGTACGCTTTCCACACAGCGTTCTTGCGGAAGTACGTCATCCCGTGATGAGCAGTTTTGTCAGCCTGTTCCCGGCAACCACCATGCTGGTGGCGATTGGTTTTGTTCCGTGGTTTCGCCCATTGGCTGTATGCATGTTCAGTATTGGCGTTGTGGTTCAACTGGTTTATGCCGCCTGGCAAACTGCGGGATTATGGCGAGGATCTCATCCAGAAGAAGCCACCACGCCGGGGCTTTATCTGCCGACAGTTGCGAACAACTTTATTAGCGCAATGGCCTGCGGCGCACTGGGTTATACCGATGCGGGTCTGGTGTTTTTAGGCGCTGGCGTTTTTTCCTGGCTAAGTCTTGAACCCGTCATTTTGCAGCGTCTGCGCAGTTCAGGAGAGTTACCGACGGCACTGCGTACATCGCTGGGAATTCAACTGGCGCCTGCGCTTGTCGCGTGCAGTGCCTGGCTGAGCGTTAATGGCGGCGAGGGTGACACGCTGGCAAAAATGCTTTTCGGTTACGGGCTGCTGCAACTGCTGTTTATGCTGCGTTTGATGCCGTGGTATCTCTCGCAACCGTTTAATGCCTCATTCTGGAGCTTCTCGTTCGGCGTATCCGCGCTGGCTACTACCGGCTTGCATCTTGGCAGCGGCAACGATAATGGTTTTTTCCATACGCTGGCGGTGCCGTTATTTATCTTTACCAATTTTATTATCGCATTACTGCTCATTCGTACTTTCGTGCTTCTGATGCAGGGGAAATTGTTAATCAGAACTGAGCGCGCCGTTTTAATGAAATCCGAGGACAAAGAATGATCGTTCGTGACGAAAACTATTTTACTGACAAATATGAATTAACCCGCACACACTCAGAAGTTCTGGAAGCGGTAAAAGTCATTAAACCGGGTAAAACGCTGGATCTGGGCTGTGGTAATGGTCGTAACAGCCTTTACCTGGCAGCCAATGGATATGATGTCGACGCATGGGATAAAAATGTCATGAGCATTGCCAACGTCGAGCGTATTAAATCTATTGAAAAACTGAATAATTTACGCACTCAGATCGTCGATCTTAATAACCTTACTTTTGACGGGCAATATGACTTCATTCTTTCCACCGTTGTGCTGATGTTCCTTGAGGCGAAAACGATTCCAGGGCTTATCGCCAATATGCAGCGTTGCACAAAACCGGGGGGGTATAACCTGATTGTGGCGGCGATGGATACCGCGGATTTCCCATGTACTGTTGGTTTTCCGTTTACCTTTAAAGAAGGGGAGCTACGCCGTTATTACGAAGGCTGGGAAATGATGAAATACAATGAAGACGTCGGTGAACTGCACCGCACCGACGCCAACGGTAATCGTATTAAACTGCGTTTTGCGACTATGCTGGCGCGTAAAAAATAACTGAACACAGACAATTTGCATGAAAATGATCCGCGATGAGATGTTGAAGCGCTGTTCTTTTTTGAGAGCACATTTTTGATCAAAGTGATGTGAAATGAATCACAGTGGGTGATGTTTTTTATCAACTTAACCCACTGAAATTTAACTACTGATAATTGACTTTGCCCCTTTTTCGTCATTGACTATATCGTCAGAAAAGGGGCTGGAAATTTATTTTCACCAACACTTTTTTTGCCACAACACGAAGCGGCGCTTTTTGCTATAACTTAAAAACTCATATAATCAATTCAGGAAACTATTCATGCAAATTTCATCCATTGCAAAAGCTGCAGCTTTATGCGGTTTGTTGGCTCTGTCTGGGTGTGCTTCTAAAATCACTCAGCCGGATAAATACTCCGGTTTTTTAAACAATTACTCCAATTTAAAAGAAGCAACGTCAGCAACGGGTAAACCTGTTTTACGTTGGGTTGAGCCTGGTTTTGATCAAAGTAAATATGACAGCATTGTCTGGAATCCAATTACCTATTATCCAGTACCTAAACCATCCACTCAGGTAGGGCAGAAAGTTCTGGATAAAATTTTGAGTTATACCAACACCAAAATGAAAGATGCGATTGCACAGCGTAAACCACTGGTTACCACCGCTGGACCTCGCAGTCTGATTTTCCGTGGTGCAATTACCGGTGTTGATACCAGCAAAGAAGGGTTACAGTTCTACGAAGTTGTTCCTGTTACATTAGTGGTTGCGGGGACGCAAATGGCGACGGGGCACCGTACCATGGATACCCGCCTGTATTTTGAAGGTGAACTGATTGATGCGGCAACCAATAAACCGGTTGTCAAAGTTGTACGTCAGGGCCAGGGTAAAGATCTGAATAACGAAAACACGCCAATGGCTTTCGAAAACATTAAGCAAGTTATTGATGATATGGCGACTGATGCCACCATGTTTGACGTCAACAAGAAGTAATTCCAGTCGCGCCGTCAGAAGACGGCGCTTCTTTAATCTGTTTCTGGTGACGATAAAAAGGCGCTCATTTGCCGGGGTGTTACTCCTTTCTGTCACAACAGCGACATTCAGACGGCGCATTTTCATTTGCTAATCCATTACCCGCGCAGTTAAGCGGGAAAACTATTTCGCAACGTCACGCTTGTGGCTAAAATAGCCGCCATTTTTCAGCTACTGGATAAGAAAGTGACCGTATCTTCTCATCGTCTTGAACTGTTAAGCCCGGCACGCGATGCCGCCATTGCCCGCGAAGCTATTTTGCACGGCGCCGATGCCGTTTATATCGGTGGCCCTGGTTTTGGTGCACGACATAACGCCAGTAATAGCCTGAAAGATATTGCCGATCTGGTGCCGTTTGCTCATCGCTATGGCGCAAAAATTTTTGTTACGCTGAATACTATCTTGCATGATAACGAACTGGAACCCGCGCGGCGGCTGATCACCGATCTTTACCAGGTTGGTGTCGATGCGTTAATCGTGCAGGATATGGGGATCCTTGAGCTCGATATTCCCCCCATTGAACTGCATGCCAGTACGCAGTGTGATATTCGCACAGTTGAAAAAGCGAAGTTCCTTTCTGATGTTGGCTTCACCCAGATTGTACTGGCGCGTGAACTGAATCTGGAGCAGATCCGCGCGATCCATCAGGCCACGGACGCAACCATAGAATTCTTCATTCATGGCGCATTATGCGTGGCCTATTCCGGTCAGTGCTACATCTCTCATGCGCAAACGGGCCGCAGCGCCAACCGTGGCGATTGCTCGCAGGCGTGCCGCTTGCCATATACCTTGAAAGATGATCAGGGGCGGGTGGTTTCTTATGAGAAACATCTGCTGTCGATGAAAGATAACGATCAGACCGCTAACCTGGGGGCGTTGATTGATGCCGGTGTTCGTTCCTTCAAGATCGAAGGGCGGTATAAAGATATGAGCTATGTGAAGAATATCACTGCGCATTATCGACAAATGTTGGACGCCATTATTGAAGAACGCGGCGATCTGGCGCGGGCTTCATCCGGTCGAACTGAACACTTCTTTGTACCTTCGACAGAAAAAACCTTCCATCGCGGTAGTACCGACTATTTTGTTAACGCACGTAAAGGTGATATTGGCGCATTTGATTCGCCGAAATTTATCGGCCTGCCGGTGGGCGAAGTGCTGAACGTAGCGAAAGATCATCTGGATGTTGAAGTTACGGAACCGCTGGCTAATGGCGATGGTCTTAACGTGCTGGTAAAACGAGAAGTGGTTGGTTTTCGTGCCAATACGGTTGAAAAAACGGGACAAAATCGTTACCGCGTCTGGCCGAATGAGATGCCCGCAGAACTGCATAAAATTCGCCCGCATCATCCTCTGAACCGTAACCTCGACCATAACTGGCAACAGGCGTTAACCAAAACTTCCAGCGAGCGTCGGGTCGCGGTGGATATCGAACTTGGCGGCTGGCAAGAACAACTCATCCTGACGCTGACCAGCGAAGAGGGCGTGAGTATCACACATACGCTGGATGGGCAATTCGACGAGGCCAATAATGCCGAAAAGGCACTCAATAACCTGAAAGACGGATTGTCGAAGCTGGGACAGACGGTTTATTACGCCCGTAATGTGCAAATTAACTTACCGGGGGCATTGTTTGTGCCAAACGGACTGTTAAATCAATTCCGCCGTGAAGCCGCCGAAATGCTGGATACTGCGCGTCTCGCCAGTTACCAGCGCGGCAGTCGTAAACCGGTTGCTGAACCTGCGCCGGTTTATCCACAAACGCATTTGACCTTCCTGGCAAATGTCTACAACCAGAAAGCGAGAGAGTTTTATCACCGCTATGGCGTACAACTGATTGATGCAGCTTATGAAGCGCATGAGGAGAAGGGGGAAGTGCCGGTGATGATCACCAAACATTGTCTGCGCTTTGCTTTTAATCTGTGTCCGAAACAGGCGAAAGGTAATATCAAAAGCTGGAAGGCAACGCCAATGCAACTGGTTAACGGCGATGAAGTGTTAACCCTGAAATTCGATTGTCGCCCGTGTGAAATGCACGTTATCGGCAAGATTAAAAACCACATTCTGAAAATGCCGTTGCCAGGAAGCGTCGTCGCATCCATCAGCCCGGATGAGCTGCTGAAAACATTACCGAAGCGCAAAGGGTAACCCTCTACGTAAAATAGCCCGATATGTGAAATTATCGGGCTATTTGCAATTCATTGAATCTTAATGAGGTACGTTGCATCCGGCAAGAAAGATAGAGCGTATCTGATTAATTCTGGTCCGCTTCCGGTTTGCGCGACTTTTGCCAGTAGAAGTGCTCGCGCAAGCCTTCAGCTGATTCTTCTGCTACGGCGCGCAGTTCATCGCTATCCGCTTCATGTCGCAATTGATGCTCCACATTCTTCACCCACAAAAACTCATGCCTTTTGTGTCCCGCCATTAACTGACCTGAGAACAATGTGCAGACCAGCAACATTATCGATAACGCTTTTGCAAACATCCCGCCACCTTTTCCTTAACTTTTGCCGCTATGATGCCAATTGCTTTTTTAGGTTGTTATTCGGTTTTGCAAATTAGCGCAAAGAAATTCTGCAATACGCCTTCCTGATTTTGCACCACTTTCTGTTGCTACGGCTATATCCCGTCACTCTTACACCCATGCCGGAAGGCGGTTATGTGGTTCTTTTGTGGTGTACCATGCAACAAAAATTGACGCTGGTGATGGTATAATTACAGTTAATGAAACGTTGTGATTTTTAACAACTGATATAGACTGCCGGAACACCTGTATCGCATAACGATTCGATAATGAAAAAATATCAGCGTCTGGCAGAACAATTACGCGAACAAATTGTGTCAGATATCTGGCAGCCCGGCGATCGTCTGCCTTCGCTACGTGAGCAAGTGGCGCTCTCTGGCATGAGTTTTATGACCGTCAGCCATGCATACCAGTTGCTGGAAAGTCAGGGATATATTATTGCGCGGCCACAGTCAGGTTATTACGTAGCGCCGCGTACGGTAAAATCACCACTGCCACTCGCGGTTCCTGTAACACGCGATGAAACGGTCGATATCAATACCTATATTTTTGAGATGTTGCAGGCCAGTCGCGATCCGTCGGTAGTGCCGTTTGCTTCAGCCTTTCCCGATCCGCGGCTTTTCCCGCTTCAACAATTGAATCGCTCATTAGCGCAGGTAAGTAAAACCGCCACTGCGATGAGCGTAATTGAAAACCTGCCGCCGGGAAACGCCGGGCTGCGTCAGGCCATCGCTCGTCGCTATGCTTTACAGGGCATCACCATTTCACCCGATGAGATTGTCATCACTGCCGGGGCGTTAGAGGCATTAAACCTCTGTTTACAAGCGGTAACCGAACCTGGTGATTGGGTAATAGTCGAAAATCCTTGTTTTTACGGCGCGTTGCAGGCGCTGGAACGATTACGGCTTAAGGCGTTATCGGTGGCGACGGATGTTAACGAAGGGATCGACCTTCAGGCGCTGGAACTTGCGTTGCAGGCGTGCCCGGTAAAAGCGTGCTGGTTAATGACTAATAGCCAGAATCCGCTCGGTTTTACTTTAACGCCGCAGAAAAAAGCGCGACTGGTGGCGTTGCTCAATCAGTACAACGTGATGTTGATTGAAGATGACGTTTACAGCGAGCTTTATTTTGGCCGGGAAAAACCCTTGCCCGCGAAAGCGTGGGATCGTCACGATGGCGTTCTGCATTGCTCCTCGTTTTCGAAATGCCTGGTACCTGGTTTTCGTATCGGTTGGGTTGCAGCAGGAAAACATGCGCGAAAAATTCAACGTTTGCAGTTGATGAGTACGCTTTCCACCAGCTCACCGATGCAGCTTGCGTTGGTGGATTATCTTTCCACACGCCGTTACGACGCCCATCTTCGGCGCCTGCGTCGCCAGCTTGCGGAACGTAAACAGCGTGCCTGGCAGGCGCTACTGCGTTATCTACCCGCAGAAGTGAAAATACACCGCAATGACAGCGGTTATTTTCTCTGGCTTGAACTTCCCGAACCGTTGGATGCGGGTGAATTAAGTCTTCAGAGTCTGGAACACCAGATCAGCATTGCGCCTGGCAAAATGTTTTCCACTGGCGAAAACTGGTCACGTTTTTTCCGCTTTAATACTGCATGGCAGTGGGGAGAGCGTGAAGAACAGGCGGTAAAACAATTAGGCAAACTTATTCAAGAACGTCTGAAATAGCGTTTAATTTAATTCCTCTCAGGTTGGGTAATATGAAATTCGAATAGAAGCCATATTTTCTAACTCCTTGTCTATACTCCAGAAGATAGCTTCTCCGGCAGCATAATGCGTGGTAGCTCACAACCTGATTAAATTTTCTCAGGGGGGAAGGTGCGCCTGCAAGCCGCCGTCTATGGTTAAACGAGGAGATATTTTAACGGCACGGCTGCTGAACAATTAATTACGACAGGAGTAAGACCTTATGAGCAAGACATTTGCCCGCAGCAGCCTGTGCGCGCTCAGCATGTCATTAATGACTGCCTATGCCGCAGAACCTCCGACCCATTTAGATAACCCTGAAGGACGACTGGATATTATCGCCTGGCCTGGATACATCGAACGCGGACAAACCGATAAACAATACGACTGGGTTACGCAATTCGAAAAAGAAACAGGCTGTGCGGTGAATGTGAAAACCGCCGCCACTTCCGATGAAATGGTTAGCCTGATGGCCAAAGGGGGGTACGATTTGGTCACGGCATCCGGCGATGCCTCGCTACGCCTGATTATGGGGAAACGCGTACAGCCGATTAACACCGCGCTGATCCCCAACTGGAAAACGATCGATCCACGGGTTGTAAAAGGCGACTGGTTTAACGTTGGCGGCAAAGTTTATGGCACACCGTATCAGTGGGGGCCGAATTTGCTGATGTACAACACTAAAACCTTCCCGACGCCGCCAGATAGCTGGCAAGTGGTTTTTGTGGAACAAAATTTGCCAGACGGCAAAAGCAATAAAGGTCGCGTACAAGCCTATGATGGCCCTATTTATATTGCCGATGCGGCATTGTTTGTCAAAGCTACGCAACCGCAGCTGGGCATCAGCGATCCGTACCAACTCACCGAAAAACAATATCAGGCAGTGCTGAAAGTACTGCGCGATCAACATGGTTTGATCCATCGCTACTGGCATGACACCACTGTGCAAATGAGCGATTTCAAAAACGAGGGGGTAGTGGCTTCCAGCGCCTGGCCGTATCAGGCCAACGCACTGAAAGGCGAAGGTCAACCGATAGCCACTGTCTTCCCGAAAGAGGGCGTCACCGGATGGGCTGACACCACTATGCTGCATAGCGAAGCGAAACATCCAGTTTGCGCCTATAAATGGATGAACTGGTCATTAACACCAAAAGTGCAGGGCGATGTGGCAGCCTGGTTTGGCTCGCTGCCCGTGGTGCCGGAAGGCTGTAAAGCCAGTCCGTTATTAGGCGATAAAGGTTGTGAAACCAACGGCTTTAACTACTTCGATAAAATTGCCTTCTGGAAAACGCCTATTGCGGAAGGGGGAAAATTTGTTCCCTACAGTCGCTGGACACAGGATTACATTGCCATTATGGGCGGTCGCTAACTTCGCTGGGGTGTTTTATGACGTACGCAGTGGAGTTTGACAATGTCTCGCGACTGTACGGTGAGGTGCGCGCGGTCGATGGCGTCAGTGTTGCGATAAAAGATGGCGAGTTCTTCTCAATGCTGGGGCCATCCGGCTCCGGCAAAACTACGTGCCTGCGGCTTATTGCCGGATTCGAACAACTTTCCGGCGGGGCTATCTCTATCTTTGGTAAGCCTGCCAGCAATCTGCCGCCCTGGGATCGGGACGTGAATACCGTCTTCCAGGACTATGCGCTGTTCCCCCATATGTCGATTCTTGACAATGTGGCCTACGGGCTGATGGTCAAAGGCGTGGATAAAAAACAGCGCTACACCATGGCGCAAGAAGCACTGGAGAAAGTGGCGCTGGGGTTTGTGCAGCAACGTAAACCCGCGCAACTTTCTGGCGGTCAGCGCCAGCGTGTCGCCATCGCCAGAGCTCTGGTGAACGAACCGCGCGTGTTATTGCTGGATGAACCGCTCGGCGCGCTGGATCTCAAATTGCGTGAGCAGATGCAACTGGAACTGAAAAAGCTGCAACAGTCGCTCGGTATCACTTTTATCTTCGTTACGCACGATCAGGGTGAAGCGTTATCAATGTCCGATCGCGTGGCAGTATTCAACAATGGCCGCATTGAGCAGGTAGATTCGCCGCGCGATCTCTATATGCGCCCACGCACGCCGTTTGTCGCCGGATTTGTCGGTACATCTAACGTATTTGATTCGCTGATGGCTGAGAAAATCTGCGGCATGATGGGGAGTTATGCATTACGACCGGAACATATTCGCCTGAATACGCCCGGCGAAGTACAGGCCAGCGGTACTATTCAGGCCGTGCAGTATCAGGGCGCTGCAACGCGCTTTGAACTGAAACTGAGCGGCGGTGAAAAACTGCTGGTCAGTCAGGCCAATATGACGGGCGATGAATTGCCTGCCACGCTTACCCCCGGTCAACAGGTGATGGCTTCCTGGTCGTGTAACGTGATGGTGCCACTGGTTGAGGAGAGGTGAATGGCGATGAATGTATTGCAGTCACCTTCACGCCCGGGCATGGGTAAGGTATCAGGATTTTTCTGGCGTCAACCGGGGCTGGGGCTGTTTTTACTGCTGCTCGGCCCGCTGATGTGGTTTGGTATCGTCTATTTTGGCTCGCTGCTGACGCTGTTATGGCAGGGCTTTTATACTTTTGATGATTTCACCATGTCGGTGACGCCGGAGTTGACGCTGGCAAATCTCCGCGCGCTGTTTAACCCGGCAAATTACGACATCATTATTCGCACGCTGACGATGGCTGTGGTAGTGACTATTGCCAGCGCTATTCTTGCCTTTCCAATGGCGTGGTATATGGCACGTTACACCAGCGGAAAAATGAAAGCGTTTTTTTATATCGCAGTGATGTTGCCGATGTGGGCGAGTTACATTGTAAAAGCCTATGCCTGGACCTTATTGCTGGCAAAAGATGGCGTGGCGCAGTGGTTTTTGCAGCATCTGGGGCTGGAACCGCTTCTGACGGCGTTCCTTACGCTACCGGCAGTGGGCGGCAATACGTTATCAACTTCCGGGCTGGGTCGCTTTCTGGTATTTCTCTATATCTGGCTGCCGTTTATGATTTTGCCCGTGCAGGCGGCACTGGAGCGTTTACCGCCGTCATTATTACAGGCGTCGGCAGATCTCGGCGCGCGCCCTCGACAAACCTTCCGCTATGTCGTGTTGCCGCTGGCGATCCCGGGGATTGCCGCAGGTTCTATTTTTACCTTCTCACTTACGCTGGGGGATTTTATTGTCCCGCAACTGGTCGGTCCCCCGGGATATTTTATCGGCAATATGGTGTATTCCCAGCAGGGGGCGATTGGTAATATGCCGATGGCAGCCGCTTTCACCCTGGTGCCGATTGTTCTTATCTCACTCTATCTGGCGTTTGTGAAACGCCTGGGAGCGTTCGATGCACTCTGAACGCGCACCATTATTCCTCAAGCTGGCAGCCTGGGGCGGCGTAGTTTTTCTCCACTTTCCCATCCTGATTATCGCGGCCTATGCTTTTAATACTGAAGAGGCGGCATTTAGCTTTCCCCCGCAAGGCCTGACGTTGCGCTGGTTTAGCGTGGCGGCACAGCGTAGCGATATTCTTGAATCAGTGACACTGTCACTTAAAGTGGCGACACTGGCGACATTTATCGCGCTGGTGTTAGGGACGCTGGCGGCTGCGGCGCTTTGGCGACGAGATTTTTTCGGTAAAAACGCTATTTCGCTGTTATTGCTGTTGCCCATTGCCCTGCCGGGCATTGTGACGGGGCTGGCGCTGTTAACCGCGTTTAAAACTATCAATCTGGAGCCCGGTTTTTTCACCATCGTGATCGGCCATGCGACCTTTTGCGTCGTGGTGGTTTTCAATAATGTCATCGCCCGTTTTCGCCGTACCTCGTGGAGTCTGGTTGAGGCGTCAATGGATCTTGGGGCCAATGGCTGGCAAACCTTCCGCTACGTAGTGTTGCCGAATCTCAGTTCGGCGCTACTGGCAGGAGGAATGCTGGCGTTTGCATTGTCGTTCGATGAAATCATCGTTACGACCTTTACGGCAGGTCATGAACGAACGTTACCGTTGTGGTTGCTCAATCAACTTGGGCGACCGCGTGATGTACCGGTAACTAACGTGGTGGCTCTGCTGGTTATGTTGGTAACAACCTTGCCGATCCTGGGGGCCTGGTGGCTAACCCGCGAAGGCGACAATGGTCAATAACCACTGATACAGGAATATGCTATGCAACATAAGTTACTGATTAATGGAGAACTGGTTAGCGGCGAAGGGGAAAAACAGCCTGTCTATAACCCGGCAACGGGGGAAGTTTTACTGGAGATTGCAGAAGCATCGGCAGAGCAGGTTGATGCAGCTGTCCACGCGGCAGAGGCAGCATTTGCGCAGTGGGGACAAACCACACCGAAAACTCGCGCGGAATGTCTCCTGAAACTGGCGGATGTTATCGAAGAGAACGGTCAGGTTTTCGCCGAACTGGAGTCCCGTAACTGTGGCAAACCGCTGCATAGTGCGTTCAATGATGAAATTCCGGCGATTGTCGATGTCTTTCGCTTTTTCGCCGGTGCGGCACGCTGTCTGAATGGTCTGGCGGCGGGTGAATATCTCGAAGGACATACTTCGATGATCCGCCGCGATCCGATCGGCGTCGTGGCCTCTATTGCGCCATGGAATTACCCATTGATGATGGCGGCCTGGAAACTGGCCCCGGCACTGGCGGCAGGGAACTGCGTAGTGCTTAAGCCATCAGAAATTACCCCGCTGACCGCGTTGAAACTGGCAGAACTGGCAAAAGATATCTTCCCGGCTGGCGTAATTAATGTGCTGTTTGGCAGAGGCAAAACAGTGGGAGATCCGCTGACCGGACATCCCAAAGTACGGATGGTGTCGCTGACGGGCTCTATCGCCACTGGGGAACACATCATCAGCCATACCGCGCCGTCCATTAAGCGCACCCACATGGAACTTGGCGGCAAAGCGCCAGTGATTGTTTTTGATGATGCCGATATTGAAGCTGTGGTTGAAGGTGTACGCACCTTTGGCTATTACAACGCGGGTCAGGACTGCACCGCTGCCTGCCGTATCTACGCGCAAAGAGAGATTTACGATACGCTGGTGGAAAAACTTGGTTCTGCAGTTGCGACACTTAAATTCGGCGCACCGGATGACGAATCCACAGAGCTTGGTCCATTGAGTTCACTGGCGCACCTGGAGCGCGTCAGCAAAGCGGTAGAAGAGGCGAAAGCGACAGGGCATATCAAAGTGATCACTGGCGGCGAGAAACGTAAAGGTAATGGTTACTACTATGCACCGACGGTACTGGCTGGCGCGTTACAGGAAGATGCCATCGTTCAAAGAGAGGTATTTGGTCCGGTCGTGACCATCACTGTATTCGATAACGAGGAACAGGTGCTTCACTGGGCAAATGACAGCCTGTACGGACTGGCCTCTTCAGTATGGACAAAAGATGTTGGTCGGGCGCATCGCGTCAGTGCTCGCCTGCAATATGGTTGTACATGGGTTAATACGCATTTCATACTGGTCAGCGAAATGCCGCACGGCGGGCAGAAACTCTCTGGTTATGGCAAGGACATGTCACTTTATGGCCTGGAAGATTATACGGTGGTCCGTCATGTGATGGTTAAACATTAACAAGATATAAGCTGGAATATTTACGTTGTATTCCAGCTATTTTTACTGAGAATAAAAAACCAGAAAGTTCAGTTTTAAATTAACACTTCACTTAACTGCATCTGATACATCTTATTGATTAACTCTTTATGGTGATATCTACATTTACCATAAGCAAAACCATTTTTATTAATAGAGTGGTTTTCCTTTTTTTAACTGAGAAATAATCAAACCATAACAAACATACGATAACTAAACTTACTCGTATATATATATTGTGTTTTTGGCGAAATTGTGTATATTTCCCGCCGCTTGTCGTACCAGTTGGTTTTTTGATTATTTTAAGCACATATAAGTAATACAAATGACTATGGTGAATAAGAAACTAAGACGAAAGGCTTCCTGCGCAGTAACATGGTCGGTAATAGCTACTCAGATATTATCCCCAGTTACATTTACCCTGATCCCGGCAAACAGCTTTGCCTCTTCAGCTAATACTGAGAGTGCACAAACTAATGCTAATGATGAGTATGCAAATGAGCTGGCTTCATTAGCGGCAAATGCGGGGCAGAGTCTGGCGAATAATACCGCCGGGCGTTTTGCTGTAGATACATTGTCGGCTCAGGCAACAAAAGAAGTTGTTGATTGGCTACAACAATATGGCAATGCGCGCATTAAACTGAACGTTGATGAGTCCTTTACTTTAAAGGATGCTGCATTTGATTTCTTATATCCCTGGATGGATAGTAAAGATTATGTTTTGTTCAGCCAGACATCATTGCATCGCACAGATGACCGTAATCAGGCCAATATTGGCTTAGGTTTACGTCACTTTACAACTGACAACGCCATGTTGGGCGCAAATATTTTTTACGATTATGACCTGAGCCGTCACCATTCTCGTGCGGGGTTGGGCGTTGAATACTGGCGCGATTATATGCGTTTTGGTGCTAATACCTATTTTGGTCTTTCTGACTGGAAAGACAGTCGCGATATTGATGATTATTTTGAGCGCCCGGCAAATGGCTGGGATGTTTCTGCTGAAGGCTGGCTACCAGTATATCCACAATTAGGGTG
>NZ_BBMY01000076.1 GCF_000759775.1 Escherichia albertii NBRC 107761 = DSM 17582 | reverse complement strand
CGTCATTATTTTTACTTTTACGTGAATTTTTTATCGAAAACAAAAGGAATGGATAACTAAATTTTTCCTGTTTTACATATAGTTATAAGACTATCCTTACCTGATGACTTTCGTCATCATGTTATTTTCAACACATCATAATCTTGGGCTTGCTGAAGAATAATTGAAATGATATTAGTAATTCCATTGTCGTTGGCAGAGGAAAGTACTAAACAATAATTAATTGTTAAATTATTGTGTATTTTTCTGTCAGGGTAGTAACCAGAGAAAACACCACGACTTGTTGAGTTCATAGTGTGCTGATTCAAAAGAGTTTTTACTAAGATTCTCCTGCGCGTATAGATTCTGGTTCTATCAAAAAAGAGAAATGCTTAACAAATTTGTAAAATGTATTGGCGAGCAAGATGTGCTTTTGGTAATTTTCGGCCAATCATCTGGCGACAATTTATTGTTAATGAGAATAATTAACAATAAAGGTCGTTGAAAAAATAATGCGTCTCGACAGGGGAGGCGCGTAAGAATCGACATAAGGTGATCATCTGAATCACCAGAATAAATAAAGTCGGTGATAGCAATCTGTAACAATAAAACAACCTGGCAGCGAAAGTCTCCGAGTCTGTACAGGGATCCCAATTCGGGATTACACATGCTGGTAAAAGCCAGTAATTATAATGAGGGAGTCCAAAAAACAATGACCAACATTACCAAGAGAAGTTTAGTGGCGGCAGGCGTTATGGCTGCGCTTATGGCAGAGAATGTCGCACTGGCGGCTGATGTACCCGCAGGTGTAACGCTGGCGGAAAAACAAACTCTGGTGCGCAACAACGGTTCTGAAGTGCAGTCGTTGGATCCGCACAAAATTGAAGGTGTACCGGAATCAAATATTAGCCGTGACTTGTTTGAAGGTTTGCTGGTAAGCGATCTCGATGGTCACCCGGCGCCAGGCGTTGCAGAATCCTGGGATAATAAGGATGCTAAAGTCTGGACGTTCCATCTACGCAAAGATGCGAAATGGTCCGATGGTACGCCAGTTACAGCACAAGACTTTGTATATAGCTGGCAACGTTCTGTTGATCCAAATACGGCGTCTCCCTACGCAAGCTACCTGCAATATGGTCACATCGCCAATATCGATGACATTCTTGAAGGGAAAAAACCAATTACCGATCTCGGCGTAAAAGCTGTCGATGACCACACATTAGAAGTCACCTTAAGTGAACCGGTTCCGTACTTCTATAAGTTGCTTGTTCACCCATCAACGTCTCCGGTGCCAAAAGCCGCTATTGAGAAATATGGCGGAAAATGGACTCAACCTGGCAATATCGTCACCAACGGCGCCTATACATTAAAAGATTGGGTTGTTAACGAACGTATCGTTCTTGAGCGCAGCCCGACTTACTGGAACAATGCGAAAACGGTAATTAACCAGGTGACCTATTTACCGATTGCTTCTGAAGTTACCGATGTTAACCGCTACCGTAGCGGCGAAATCGACATGACCTATAACAACATGCCGATCGAACTGTTCCAGAAACTGAAAAAAGAGATCCCCAACGAAGTTCACGTTGATCCGTATTTGTGCACCTACTATTACGAAATTAACAACCAGAAGCCGCCATTTAATGATGTGCGTGTGCGTACCGCACTGAAACTGGGTATCGACCGCGATATCATCGTTAATAAAGTCAAAGCACAGGGCGATATGCCTGCTTATGGTTACACCCCGCCATATACTGATGGCGCAAAATTGACTCAACCGGAATGGTTTGGCTGGAGCCAGGAAAAACGTAATGAAGAAGCGAAAAAACTGCTGGCTGAAGCGGGTTATACCGCAGATAAACCATTAACGATTAACCTGCTGTATAACACATCAGATTTACACAAAAAATTGGCTATTGCCGCCTCTTCTCTGTGGAAGAAAAACATTGGCGTGAACGTCAAGCTGGTTAATCAGGAGTGGAAAACCTTCCTCGACACCCGTCACCAGGGAACTTTTGATGTGGCCCGTGCTGGCTGGTGTGCCGACTATAACGAACCGACTTCCTTCCTGAATACCATGCTGTCTAACAGTTCAATGAATACCGCGCATTATAAGAGCCCGGCGTTTGACAGTATTATGGCGGAAACGTTGAAAGCTACTGACGAAGCGCAACGTACGGCGCTGTACACGAAAGCAGAACAACAACTGGATAAAGACTCGGCCATTGTTCCTGTTTATTACTATGTGAACGCGCGTCTGGTGAAACCGTGGGTTGGTGGTTATACCGGTAAAGATCCGTTGGATAACACCTACACCCGAAATATGTACATTGTGAAACACTAATGGCAATACGTGGGGCAGGAGAGTCCTGCTCCACGGTGTCTGATTTTTATCGCATTACAGAAGGCACAGGCCAGAAGGTAGGGCAATGTTAAAATTTATTCTACGTCGCTGTCTGGAAGCGATTCCGACGCTATTTATCCTCATTACTATTTCGTTCTTTATGATGCGTCTCGCTCCGGGAAGTCCTTTTACCGGAGAACGTACATTACCGCCAGAAGTGATGGCCAATATTGAAGCGAAATATCACCTAAATGATCCGATCATGACGCAGTATTTCAGTTATCTGAAACAACTGGCGCATGGCGATTTTGGCCCTTCTTTTAAATATAAAGATTATTCGGTCAATGATCTGGTTGCATCCAGTTTCCCGGTTTCTGCAAAACTCGGGGCCGCTGCATTTTTCCTTGCGGTGGTACTGGGCGTTAGCGCAGGTGTTATTGCCGCTTTAAATCAAAATACTAAATGGGATTATACGGTCATGGGACTGGCGATGACTGGGGTGGTTATCCCCAGTTTTGTAGTTGCGCCATTATTAGTGATGATATTTGCGATCATTTTGCACTGGTTGCCCGGCGGTGGCTGGAACGGCGGGGCGCTGAAATTCATGATCCTGCCGATGGTCGCTTTATCACTGGCTTATATCGCCAGTATTGCGCGTATTACCCGTGGTTCAATGATCGAAGTTTTACACTCTAACTTCATTCGTACCGCACGCGCGAAAGGCTTACCTATGCGACGCATTATCTTCCGTCATGCATTAAAGCCTGCGTTGTTGCCCGTGCTCTCTTATATGGGACCCGCATTCGTCGGCATTATTACCGGCTCTATGGTGATTGAAACCATTTATGGTCTACCGGGTATCGGGCAGTTGTTTGTTAATGGCGCATTGAACCGTGATTATTCGTTGGTCTTAAGCCTGACCATTCTGGTTGGGGCGTTGACCATTCTGTTCAATGCCATTGTCGATGTACTGTATGCGGTTATCGACCCGAAAATTCGTTACTGATACTGGAGCTCGCGATGATGTTAAGTAAGAAAAACAGCGAGACGCTGGAAAATTTCAGTGAAAAGCTGGAGGTCGAAGGCCGCAGTTTATGGCAGGACGCGCGTCGACGTTTTATGCATAACCGCGCAGCCGTCGCCAGTCTGATTGTGCTGGTGCTTATCGCGCTGTTTGTGATTCTGGCGCCAATGCTTTCACAGTTTGCCTATGACGACACCGACTGGGCGATGATGTCCAGCGCCCCGGATATAGAGTCCGGTCACTATTTTGGTACTGACTCTTCTGGCCGCGATCTGCTGGTACGCGTAGCAATCGGTGGTCGTATCTCATTAATGGTCGGTGTTGCTGCAGCGCTGGTGGCAGTGGTCGTCGGTACGCTTTATGGTTCACTTTCTGGTTATCTTGGCGGCAAGGTGGACTCAGTGATGATGCGTTTGCTGGAGATCCTGAACTCTTTCCCGTTCATGTTCTTCGTCATTCTGCTGGTTACATTCTTTGGTCAAAACATTCTGTTGATCTTCGTGGCTATTGGCATGGTTTCCTGGCTTGATATGGCGCGTATTGTACGCGGGCAGACACTTAGTCTGAAACGTAAGGAATTTATCGAAGCGGCGCAGGTCGGCGGTGTATCTACCAGTGGTATCGTCATTCGTCACATTGTCCCTAACGTGCTCGGCGTCGTGGTGGTTTACGCATCGCTGCTGGTGCCAAGCATGATTCTCTTTGAATCATTTCTTAGCTTCCTTGGATTGGGCACACAGGAGCCGTTAAGTAGCTGGGGCGCATTGCTTAGCGATGGCGCGAATTCGATGGAAGTCTCGCCATGGTTGCTGCTGTTTCCGGCGGGTTTCCTTGTAGTGACGCTGTTTTGTTTCAACTTTATCGGCGATGGCTTGCGTGATGCCCTCGACCCGAAAGATCGCTAAGGAGTGCAGCTATGAGCGTAATTGAAACGGTAACTGTACCGCTCGCACAGCAACAGACTGATGCACTGCTGAACGTGAAAGATTTACGCGTCACTTTTAGTACGCCGGATGGTGACGTAACGGCAGTCAATGATTTGAATTTTTCTCTGCGCGCCGGAGAAACGCTGGGGATCGTCGGAGAGTCAGGTTCAGGGAAATCGCAAACTGCATTTGCCTTAATGGGGCTGTTAGCCGCTAACGGGCGGATAGGGGGGTCAGCAACTTTTAATGGTCGCGAGATCCTCAATTTGCCTGAACGTGAGCTCAACAAACTGCGGGCTGAACAAATCTCAATGATTTTTCAGGACCCGATGACCTCGTTAAACCCTTATATGCGCGTCGGCGAGCAGTTGATGGAAGTGCTGATGCTGCATAAGAGTATGAGTAAGGCTGAAGCGTTTGAAGAGTCGGTACGAATGCTTGATGCGGTGAAAATGCCAGAAGCGCGTAAACGTATGAAGATGTTCCCCCACGAATTTTCTGGTGGTATGCGTCAGCGTGTAATGATTGCGATGGCGCTGTTATGTCGACCTAAATTGCTGATTGCCGATGAGCCGACAACTGCGCTGGATGTGACCGTACAGGCACAGATCATGACCCTGTTGAACGAACTGAAACGGGAATTTAATACTGCCATCATTATGATCACCCACGATCTGGGCGTGGTGGCGGGTATCTGTGACAAAGTACTGGTGATGTACGCCGGGCGAACGATGGAATATGGCAACGCTCGTGATGTCTTTTATCAGCCCGTTCACCCTTATTCTATCGGTTTGCTTAATGCCGTACCGCGTCTTGATGCGGAAGGTGAAACGATGTTGACCATTCCGGGTAATCCGCCAAACCTGCTTCGTTTACCAAAAGGATGCCCGTTCCAGCCGCGTTGTCCGCATGCGATGGAAATTTGTAATAGTGCGCCGGCGCTGGAAGAGTTCACTCCTGGCCGTCTGCGTGCCTGCTTTAAATCGGTGGAGGAACTGTTATGACTGCTGTTACTGAAGGACGAAAAGTCCTCCTCGAAATCGCCGACCTGAAAGTGCACTTTGAAATTAAAGATGGCAAACAATGGTTCTGGCAACCGGCGAAAACGCTGAAAGCAGTCGATGGCGTGACGCTTCGGCTGTATGAAGGGGAAACATTAGGCGTCGTAGGGGAATCCGGTTGCGGTAAATCCACCTTTGCTCGCGCTATTATCGGTCTGGTTAAAGCCACCGATGGTCGTGTTGCGTGGTTAGGTAAAGAGCTGTTGGGGATGAAGCCTGATGAATGGCGAGCCGTTCGCAGCGATATCCAGATGATTTTCCAGGACCCGTTGGCGTCGCTGAACCCACGTATGACCATTGGTGAAATCATCGCAGAACCGTTGCGTACTTATCATCCCAAAATGTCGGGCCAGGAAGTCCGCGATCGCGTGAAGGCGATGATGATGAAAGTCGGTTTGTTACCCAACCTGATAAACCGCTATCCACATGAATTTTCCGGCGGTCAATGTCAGCGTATCGGTATCGCACGTGCACTTATTCTTGAACCAAAACTGATTATTTGCGATGAACCCGTTTCGGCGCTGGATGTTTCGATTCAGGCGCAAGTGGTGAATTTGCTACAGCAATTGCAGCGTGAAATGGGGCTGTCGCTGATCTTTATTGCCCACGATCTGGCAGTGGTAAAACATATTTCCGATCGTGTACTGGTCATGTATCTCGGCCATGCGGTGGAGCTGGGGACGTATGATGAGGTTTACCACAATCCTCTGCATCCCTACACCAAAGCGTTGATGTCGGCAGTGCCGATCCCTGACCCGGATCTGGAAAAGAACAAAACTATCCAGTTGCTGGAAGGGGAATTACCCTCGCCAATTAATCCGCCATCTGGATGTGTGTTCCGCACCCGTTGCCCGATTGCCGGACCGGAATGTGCCAAAACGCGTCCGGTGCTGGAGGGAAGCTTCAGACATGCCGTCTCGTGTCTGAAAGTTGACCCGTTGTAATACACCGACAGGCCGGCATGTTGCTGGCCTTTTTTTACCAGGGAGGGTATCAGTGGCAGAGTTCATTGCAGGCTATCGGCAGCGGGTTTACCATTTTCTTTTTGATCAGCACACAACAAGCGGACGACGCAGCGAGATTGTTTTTGGGCTTCTTGCACTGCTTAGTGTTGGCGTGGTGTTTATCGAATCGGGGACAGGAATGCAGAATCCTTTACCCTATGAAAAATGGCATATTTATGTCTGGTCAGAACTATTCTTCACTTTCGTTTTTACTGTCGAGTATTTTCTGCGTGTTTTTAGTTTTCCAGCTCCAGTACGGTATATTTTCAGTTTTTGGGGATTTATCGATCT
This sequence comes from Escherichia albertii NBRC 107761 = DSM 17582, assembly GCF_000759775.1. GTDB lineage: Bacteria > Pseudomonadota > Gammaproteobacteria > Enterobacterales > Enterobacteriaceae > Escherichia > Escherichia albertii. Next base: position 16,814 of record NZ_BBMY01000076.1, on the reverse strand, counting down.
GGCTACTATTCTTCCGTTGTATGTTCTATGGCTTTGGCCGGAAATTGGCGCTAATTATTTGTTCGCCTGGCGTGCAATGCGCGCGATACGTGCGTTGCGTATCCTGAGGCTTTTACGTTTTATGCCCGTATTAAACAGCTTGTGGGTGGCAATATATAACGCCCGACACCAGTTGATTCTGTTTTATTCTTTCATTGCTATTGTTCTGATTGTCGCCGGCACATTAATGTATGCCGTTGAAGGTGCGACAAACGGGTTTAACTCACTTGGCACATCTGTTTACTGGGCTATTGTGACGGTCACTACGGTGGGATATGGCGATATTACGCCGCATACCGATGCGGGCCGGATAGTGGCATCGATGTTAATTTTGATTGGTTACTCTGTGATTGCTATTCCAACCGGCATTATTGCCGCCCAGTTAACCAGCGAACTGGAACAGAGTAAGAAGCAACGACGTTGTTCAAAGTGCAATACGCAGCATCATGCGCTGGACGCCAGATATTGTCGGATATGCGGAAATTCACTGATGACGGAAAAATAAAGACCAGGAAAGCCGGATGGTGTCGATAACGCCACCATCCGTAAGCAAAGATTACTTTCGCCAGATGATATGACAGAGTTTGTGATCTTTTTCGCGACACAACAGAATGCGGGCGAAAATATTGTTAATTTCGCCATCTTCACTGTCCGCCAGACCAATGACCACTTCAGCAAAAAAATCTGGATTCAGGTCAAAATCAACATGCTCTTGCCAGTCTTCCGCCGGATCAAACAACTCTGCACCGCCGCGTTCCTCAAACTGAAGATTGAACAGCAGAATATCTGCCGGATCGAGATTATCTGCGGCCAGCTCGAGAAAAATATCGTAGGCCTGCTCAAGCGTTTCATCTTCAGTCAGGCGATTATTTAAGTCCATATCCATAGTCACTACCTGTTTAACATCTGTTGGGCACGTTTTACAGCAACGGGCTGAAGAAGTAAAACAGTCGTTCGGCAACGCGCTGCCAGAGTGGTCGTTTTACCCACAACCGCGCATCGAGTAAACGTGAGCGTGAAATATAATCGTCCTGAACGGCGGCCAGATCGGCGCCAAAACCTTTATCGTCGATCGCCAGCGTGATTTCAAAGTTTAACCACAGGCTGCGCATATCAAGGTTAACGGTGCCGACCAGACTTAACTCGCCATCGACCAACACGCTTTTGGTATGCAATAACCCACCTTCAAACTGGTAAATTTTAACCCCTGCGGCCAGCAGTTCAGTAAAGAACGCGCGACTTGCCCAGCCGACCAACATTGAGTCATTTTTGCGCGGCAGGATGATACTGACATCCACTCCACGTTGCGCGGCTGTGCAAATCGCATGAAGCAAGTCATCGCTGGGAACGAAGTAGGGGGTTGTCATGATTAAGTATTCACGCGCCGAATAGGCGGCAGTCAGCAATGCCTGGTGAATCAGGTCTTCCGGGAAGCCCGGGCCGGAAGCGATGGTATGAATCGTATGACCGCTGACCTGCTCAAACGGCATAATATTGACATCTGGTGGTGGCGGTAGAATACGTTTCCCTGTCTCAATCTCCCAGTCGCAAGAGTAAATAATCCCCATCGCAGTAGCGATAGGGCCTTCCATGCGCGCCATCAGGTCGATCCATTGTCCTACGCCGGCATCCTGTTTGAAGAAGCGCGGATCGACCATATTCATGCTACCGGTATAGGCGATGTAGTTATCGATCATGATCATCTTGCGGTGCTGGCGCAGGTCCATGCGGCGTAAAAATACGCGCATCAGATTAACTTTTAAAGCCTCGACCACTTCGATACCTGCATTACGCATTAGCTCAGGCCATGGACTGCGAAAGAAAGCCACACTACCGGCGGAGTCGAGCATGAGTCGACAATGAATGCCGCGTCGTGCGGCGGCCATCAAGGATTCGGCCACCTGATCCGCCATGCCGCCGGGCTGCCAAATATAGAACACCATCTCAATATTATGGCGCGCGAGTTGAATGTCGCGGATGAGCGCCTGCATCACATCATCAGACTCGGTCATCAGCTGTAATTGGTTGCCCTTTACACCCGCGATCCCCTGACGGCGTTCGCACAGTTTAAATAATGGACCGGCGACACTGCTATTTTCTTCGGCGAAAATGTGCTTACAGGCTTTAAGGTCGTTAAGCCATTTTGCCGTGGATGGCCACATCGCTCTGGCGCGTTCGGCACGGCGTTTGCCCAAGTGGAGTTCACCAACGGCAAGATAGGCGATAATCCCGACCAACGGCAGAATGTAAATGATTAACAGCCAGGCCATTGCGGAGGGAACTGCGCGTCGTTTCATTAGAATGCGTAATGTTACGCCTGCAATGAGCAACCAGTATCCCAGAATGGCCAACCAACTCACCAACGTATAAACGGTTGTCATAGATTAGAAATCCTTTTGAAAGCGCATTGTTATGAGTTTACGCATATGGATTCATCTGGCAAATAAAAACGCGGGAAAAGCACTGGTCTGCGTCGGGGGCGGGGGTATAATGACCACTCTGTTGTTGCATAGAGTAGTTAACATGAAGCGGAGTAGAACGGAAGTGGGACGCTGGCGTATGCAGCGTCAGGCTAGCCGACGTAGATCGCGTTGGCTTGAGGGGCAGTCGCGCCGAAATATGCGTATCCACAGCATCAGGAAGTGCATTCTGAACAAACAGCGTAACTCGCTATTGTTTGCAATCTACAATATCTGAATGATCCGGGCACCTTTCTGGTGCCCAATAAAATTGTCTGTCGCTCATTCTTCTCTATTGTTGATTATTTGCATTATTCACTGTGTTGCTGTCATCGTCGCCTTTTTCACTGAATATTCCGTGCCCGGAGTTAAGCAACATGGAGACGAGCATATCATTGTTAATCTCTTCGCCATTTAAAATACGCGCCAGAATTTCGCTGCCAAACAATTGCGGTGAAAGGATAATATCAGGGTGCACCATCTTAATCTTATTCAGGTTTTTGCTATCACTGACGGCAAGAACTGTTTTGACATCACTACTCATATCTTTTGCAGACAGTACCACAAACGCGTTATCGGCATCGTTATCGCTTAATGCCAGAATAGCGCGACAGTGATTAATGCCCGCTTTTTTTAACACTGAACTATCATTGCTGTCACCAGGGATAACATCGGCATTATCGCCCAATCGTTGTTCAAGTTGTTTAATATCATCTTCTGGCAAATTACTGATAACGGTGACATTTTGTCCGCGTTGATTCAGTTGCAGAATGGTGTTGATTGCCAGAATCGAATGTCCGCAAACGATAAAATGATCTTTACGATGCATCGTATGATTGTTTCCTTTTACAAGTTTGTTGAATCCACCGCGGATAAGCGGACCAAAAATAGAGGTCATGGAAGTTGCAAAAACGGTAATGCCGGAAATAATGACTGAAATAGTAAACAGGCGAGCTGTCTCAGAAACAGGGACGATATCGCCATAACCGACAGTCGACATGGTTTCTATTGAAAAATAGAATGCCGTCATCAGACTCTCTATTCTTGGATTAAAACCCTCACTTAAATAAAGTGCGCCGTAGGTAGAGTAAAACAATAACGTCGTGAAACTAATAAAGGCAAAAATGGTCCCGGCCGCCGCACTGCTGTGAGAGAAATCTTTGCGTAGCACCAGCAAAATCACCAGCGTAAAAATGCAAAAACCGATACTGAACTTCAACCAGGGATAGAAGTGCAGGGTGTAGATGAGTGTGATCAGCAATAAAATAATACTGATCGCCCACGCCAGTTTTGCCCGAAATAACAAGCCGATCGAGTTCAGAACGAGAAAAACACCGAGCATAAACAACGGTGCATTAGCCAGCAGAGAGAGGTCAAGCTCAGAAAATGCCTGAATATGGAAAACATCAAGCAGATTGACCGACATACCATAAATTGTTTTGAAAATAAGCAAGCCGTTCAGCAACACGGCCAGTGCGATAATATCGTGCCGCAGGGCCACCCATAAATTTATCGCTGTTTGTTTGAATGTAGCCCAGTGACTCACTGATACCTCTGTAACCGCAATTGTGTTTAATCACCTTTACGCATACATGATGCGCTCTAACATGCAATGCGTGAATCTGTTAAACCATAGTAGATGACTTTATCTGCTGTAATCAAAAGATTTGCCGGGGCGATGTCATGTCAGGAACGTGCATTATGTATTTTTTTCCTGAATATGCCGACGTTATACAGGGCGATACAGATAAAGTTATTATCTGCTGGTTGCTGCGGGGGGAGCCACATTCGCGCATATAAAGAATAAACAAGGGCGTGGTTTTGTAACTACGCCCTGGAACCCGGAGAGTATTTTCAGAATACTTTTTTGAACGGTTTTACCGATACTTGCTCATATACTCCAGCCGCAACGTACGGGTCGGCATCTGCCCAGGCTTGCGCCGCTTCCAGCGACTCAAATTCAGCAATGACGGTTGAGCCAGTAAAGCCTGCAGCGCCTGGATCGTTGCTATCTACTGCAGGCATAGGGCCAGCGGTCAACAGACGACCTTCATCATGCAGTAATTGCAAACGCGCTAAATGCGCCGGGCGAACGGAAAGGCGTTTTTCGAGACTATCTGCTTTGTCTTGGGCGTAAATAACATACAACACAGGCACAACTCCTTGTTTGGAAAGGTTGTAAAGTACGTTATTTGAAAGGGTGAAAATCTGCAATGGAAAGATGATGTCTTTGCTATACACACTCTTAAAGTAGGGTTAATTACGTCAAAAATTGCGTTTTCACTGATCCTGATCGCCTTGCCTTATTGAATATGATTGCTATTTGCATTTAAAATCGAGGCCTGTTTTTTCTACTGAAACGATTATGACTTCAATGACCTTTGATGATTTACCTCGCCGCTTCCCCTGGCCGACATTACTTTCGGTCTGCATTCATGGTGCAGTTGTTGCGGGGCTTCTCTATACCTCGGTACATCAGGTTATTGAATTACCTGCGCCAGCGCAGCCAATTTCCGTCACCATGGTTGCGCCAGCCGATCTTGAACCACCGCAAGCCGTTCAGCCGCCGCCGGAACCCGTGGTAGAACCCGAACCGGAACCCATCCCGGAACCGCCAAAAGAAGCGCCTGTGGTTATCGAAAAACCAAAGCCGAAACCGAAGCCAAAACCTAAACCGGTGAAAAAGGTGCAGGAACAGCCAAAACGTGATGCCAAACCGGCAGAGTCTCGTCCGGCGTCGCCGTTTGAAAGTACCGCTCCGGCGCGTCCGACAAGCAGTACGGCGACGGCTGCAACCAGCAAACCAGTCACGAGTGTGGCATCTGGTCCGCGTGCATTAAGCCGAAATCAACCGTTGTATCCGCCGCGGGCGCAGGCATTACGTATTGAAGGGCAGGTCAAAGTGAAATTTGATGTCACGCCTGATGGTCGTGTGGATAACGTACAGATCCTTTCCGCTAAACCTGCCAACATGTTTGAGCGAGAAGTGAAAAATGCGATGCGCAGATGGCGTTATGAACCCGGTAAGCCAGGCACTGGCATAGTGGTTAACATTGTGTTTCGCATCAATGGCACTACTGAGATTCAATAGCGACAACGTTCTGGCCTCCTGGTCAGGACGTTGATCTCATCCGGTTTGTATAAAAAATGGACTTGCCATCATGTAAGCGTACTTTCTTTCGCAGCAGGAGCCACTTGTAAATTGCATCCTCAGTGAGCGAAGCCTTCCGGCATTCGTGTTGCGCAAAAGCATCTGTAGTCGTTGTCGTTAGCTATTTTTTTTAATCTCACAAAACAACGGATAGAAGTATGACGTCGATGGCGTCTGAATCTGATAATCTACGCTAAAATTTAGCCTTTTGATCGACAAGGATTGTATGACGCAATGATATTGCAAACGATGTTCAGGAATATTATATATAAAATTTATGATTATAAGGCACAAAATATTCATGCTGATGATATAAAATTTGTCGTCATTCATATCCCTGATCAAATAGGGGATGCAATGGCTATTTATCCACTTATACGTGCATTAGAAAAACATCCGATAGCGCATCTTATAATTGTTGCATCCTCAATTAATCAACCCGTTTTCGATGCCCTTGAGTTAAATCAAACAAAACTCACCGTCATGAGTATGACGATGCAGGATCATGCCAGTGTCGATGAGATTAAAAAAGTCGCAAAAACAATAAAAGAACAATACGGTACGCCAGATCTTTGCATTGAGGCAATGCGCAAAAAAAACTTTAAGGCGATGATTTTTATCAGCACATTAAAAGCCAGAGTCAATTTTCAGGTAGTGGGATTGTCTCAGAAATGCTACTCCCCAGTGTGCCGAATAGCGTCCAGAATGGATCAGTCTCTGAGAGCACCGGTCCCCATGACCTGGGCGACATTAATGAGAGAGGCGGGTTTTCCCTGCGTCCCGGCAAGATATGAATTTCCTTTAAGCGAAGAGGTATTAACAGAAGTCCGCCGTGAGACTTTTGTATTAGGGCGTTATATCGCGCTAAATTTAGAAGGCAGCATCGCTGCGAGAACCTTTTCATATTCTGTTGCTCAGAACCTTATTACAATAATTCAACAGGAATGTGACATGCCAATTGTTATTGTGCATGGTCCTAAAGGTGTGGATAGCGCTATAAAATTAACGGAGCTATGCAGTAATGTTTTCCGACTCTCATTGTCACCCTCGCTAATGCGTTCCGCGGCGGTTATTAAAGATGCTTATCTGGCTATTACACCTGATACCTCAATACTGCATATGACCAGTGCTTACAATACGCCTGCTATTGCCGTTTACGCGGATTATAAGACGCGTTGGCCGTCAATGCAGGACATCGCAGAAAATATTGTGGTAGGGCGAAATATAGATTGCATCAATCTTAAAGAGTTTGAAGCAACGCTAAGACGTATCCTGTCGAGGATCAACGGGTAATTGAGTTTGCTGAGCTGACCTGAAACATAGAAAAGCAAGGAGTCCACTGGACAGCACCTTACTCAGATGCTGTCCAACTTTGAGATTACAGAACCGGGAGTGGACGAGGTTTCCCCTCCGAGTTTACGGCGACATACTTAAATAACGCTTCCGTCGCTTTGTAGCGCTGTCCGATAGGTTCTGACGCCACTTTCTTCACCCACACTTCGATATTGATACTGACCGATGTCGTCCCTTTTTGGACACAGCGCGCATAGCAGCACACCACATCACCGACTGCCACAGGGCGCAGGAAGGTCATGCCTTCCACCCGTACAGTCACGACACGACCGTGAGCAATTTCTTTTGCCAGAATGGCGCCACCAATATCCATTTGCGACATTAACCAACCGCCAAAAATATCGCCATTGGCATTGGTATCGGCAGGCATAGCTAAAGTTCGTAAAACCAGATCGCCCTGGGGGACGTTATGTGTTGTTGACATGGTAAAACCGACTAAAAAGGAAAATCACAGGCGCGATGCTACTATGATTTTCCTGAGGAGAACAGAGGGGATGCAGCGCCAGCCCCGAAGGACTGGCAGGCTGGTTATGATTTATCTTCCTGTGGCATATGGCGGTAAATATAGATACCGCTTAACAGTGTGAAGATTAAGGTGAGGGCGGTCAGACCAAATACTTTAAAATTGACCCAGATATTTTGCGGTAGCCAGAATGCGATGTAGATATTCGCCAGGCCGCAAAGAATAAAGAAGACTGCCCAGGCCAGATTCAGCTTCGACCATACCGGCTGCGGCAGAGTGAGCTCTTTACCCAACATACGTTGAATTAGCGGCTTTTTCATTACCCATTGACTTACCAGCAACGCACCGGCAAACAGGGCGTAAATGACAGTCACCTTCCATTTAATAAACTCATCGTTGTGGAAAAACAGGGTCAGGCTACCGAAGACGACCACCAGAACAAAGGTGATCAAGGCCATCTTTTCAACCTTACGAAAGCGAACCCAGCTATAAATAAGCACGATCGCCGTGGCGACGATTAGCGCCGCAGTTGCCGCATAGATGTCGTAAATCTTGTAGAACGCGAAGAAGACAACCAGCGGTAAAAAATCAAGAAACTGCTTCATTTTACGATTCCGTAATCAAATGCTTCAGGGTTATTGGCGAATCAACATATACAGGCGGAACAAATAGATGAGCAACACGGCTGAAATCAGGTTGCTCAATGTGTTCGCCAGGACTGCGCCAATTTCTGGGGTTAGTGCGGCGAATGAAGAGGCAAACAGCAGCAATAGCGTTTTTGCCAGTAACCAGCTCATTACCGCTGGCGCCACCAGACGCATGTTCGCCCATGCCATCCGCATACTACTGCGCATGGAAGTAAAGACGCTCATTTTGTCCTGTACCAGCATCACTGGCGCCAGCGCCAGCAAGATAGCCATGATAATACCAGGAATGACCACCAGCATGATGCCAATTTGTACAATTAGCGTCGTCAGGAAGATCAACAAGAATAACTTCGGTAATACCGGAGCACTTGCGCCAATAGCGCGTAATGCGCTAACCCGGTGGCCCGCAGAAACGAGTTGAATAATTAATAATATGCCTCCCGCGAGAATGGCGTTACCGATTAATCCTGAAAAAGTAGAAGCGGCTGACGCGCGGAGCAAAATTTGCTGCTGCTCGGGGGACATATTTTGTACCAGATCGAACAGCCCGCTACTGCCGCTGACGGGCACGCCGTCATTGAGTTGCGCAAGCTGTGCGTCACTGGGTGAGAAAACATGCCCTAACACCACTGTGATAAACGCACATAGCAACGATACCAACAAAATGGTCATAAATTGATTACGGAAGAAATTTCCGGTGTCACGGTATACGGACTGCGCCGTGATAGACATGCACTCTCCTTGAGTTTTATGCAGGTGTTAATTAGCGGGCAATTGTACCCTGGTTAAGTCCTCAGTGGCAGCATCGGGCCTTGTATGGAAAAGCATATCTTTGTAAAGCGGAGGTAATCCGTAGTGGGCGCGGGCACGATTGCAGGCTTCATTGATTTCTCCCGCTTCGCCAGATACGCCAAATTCCCGGCACGTTGAAGGCCTGTTTGCATAAATACTGCAACTCACCGATTCTCCAGGCGTGCCTTTGAGGGCAATACAGCGGCAAGATTTTTGATTCGTTCCTGCCATACAACGTAGAAACGGGTTGACTTGCTCTGTGAGTTTGACGGGAACACAACCGCCAGCGTCTTCGCCTTCTGCCCAGTAAAAAGAGACACGAAAAAAAGCACAACAGGCTCCGCATGTCATGCACGGATTGAGATCGCTCATGAATTCACCTGTAACAAGAAAACGTATCAAGTAATCACGTAGGAAAATAAATTAACCAGCTCGTCGCTCAAGGGCAAGAGGTTGTGGGGAGAATATTTTCGTTGCGTAAATATATTAAAATTGACCTGAGTCGGATTAACCAGGATTTCCAATACAACTTATAAATTAATCCAGATCAAAAAAGAGTGTTTTAGCGAATGCAATGTGATCTGTGTAGGATCATTTGTTACCCCAATGTAGGTATATTCGTCACGTTTTTATAACCATAACGACGGAGCGGATATGAAAAAGTTAACAGTGGCGGCTTTGGCAGTAACAACTCTTCTCTCTGGCAATGCCTTTGCGCATGAAGCAGGCGAGTTTTTCATTCGTGCAGGTTCGGCGACAGTACGTCCAACGGAAGGTGCGGGGGGAACACTGGGAAGCCTGGGGGGATTTAGTGTGACTAATAACACCCAACTGGGCCTGACCTTCACTTATATGGCGACCGATAACATTGGTGTTGAACTACTGGCGGCATCGCCGTTCCGCCATAAGGTTGGCACAGCCACAACCGGGGATATTGCAACAGTTCATCATTTACCACCGACATTGATGGCACAATGGTATTTTGGCGATTCCAGCAGTAAATTCCGTCCTTACGTCGGGGCCGGTATTAACTACACCACCTTCTTTGATAATGGCTTCAATGACACCGGTAAAAGTCTTGGATTATCTGACCTTAGTCTGAAAGACTCCTGGGGAATGGCGGGACAGGTGGGCGTGGACTACCTGATTAATCGTGACTGGCTGCTGAATATGTCGGTCTGGTACATGGATATTGATACCGACGTGAAATATAAATCCAACGGCGCAGTGCTGCCAGCCGGGCATTATTCTGACAATGTCCGCCTCGATCCGTGGGTATTTATGTTCTCTGCGGGGTATCGGTTCTAACTTTTTGTCATTAACAAACCGCCAGATATTTTCTGGCGGTTTGTCCCATATTAACCGCGCGTGGCTTCTTTCATGGGGCGTACAAAGGTTTTCAGTTCGGTTAGCATTTTTTCTGGCTGGTTCAGATTCTGCTCGATGATTTTCACAATCGCAGAACCAGAAATCGCGCCTGCTGTACCCGCATCAATCGCTGCTTTAACCTGTTCCGGGGTGGAAATACCAAATCCCTGCAATGGAGGCGCAGCGTTGTACTCTTTCAGTTTCGTGACCAGATGGTTGAGCGGTAACGCCGCGCGGTTTTCAGCTCCGGTCACGCCCGCACGCGACAACAAATAGGTGTAACCGCGACCATAAGAGGCTATCTGGCGCAGTAAATCGTCATCGGCATTCGGCGGGCAGATAAAGATAGGGGCGACGTTATGGCGCAATGCGGCCTGACGGAAGGGCGCAGACTCTTCTACGGGCACATCGGCAACCAGCACCGAATCGATGCCGACTTTCTCGCACTGGGCATAAAACTCATCAATACCTTTGTTAAACACCAGATTAGCGTACATCAACAGGCCGATGGGGATAGCTGGATGCTTTTGGCGAATCAGTGTCAGCATTTCAAAACATTGTGCCGGGGTCACACCCGCCGCAAAAGCACGCAATGTGGCGTTTTGAATGGTTGGACCATCGGCCAGCGGATCAGAGAAGGGAATGCCCAACTCCAGCGCGTCAGCACCGGCTTCAATCAATGCATCTATAATTTTCAGTGACAGCTCAACGCCCGGATCGCCGAGGGTGACGAAAGGGACAAATGCGCCTTCTTTGCGCTTCTTCAACTGGGCAAACAGAGTTTCATAGCGTTCCATCAGATTTCCCCTCGTGCTTTCAAAATATCGTGAACGGTGAAGATGTCTTTATCGCCGCGACCGGAAAGGTTAACTACCAGCAGTTGCTCTTTTTCCGGGTTTTCGCGCATCATTTTCAGTGCATGGGCCAGGGCATGGGAGGATTCCAGCGCTGGGATAATCCCTTCGTGCAGGCACAGCGTTTTGAAGGCTTCCAGGGCTTCATCATCGGTAATCGACACGTAATCAGCACGGCCGATGCTGTTGAGATACGCATGTTGTGGACCAACGGACGGGAAATCCAGCCCGGCAGAAATCGAGTAAGACTCTTCAATTTGCCCGTCTTCAGTCTGCATCATCGGCGCTTTCATACCGAAATAGATGCCCACGCGACCATATTTTAGCGGTGCACCGTGCTCGCCAGTTTCGATGCCGTGACCGCCTGGCTCTACGCCAATCAGCCCGACTTCGGTTTCGTTGATGAAATCAGCAAACATGCCGATAGCATTCGAACCGCCGCCAACACAGGCGATAACAGCATCCGGCAGGCGACCTTCCCTTTCCAGAATCTGCGCTTTCGTTTCTTCGCCAATCATCCGCTGAAACTCACGCACAATGGTCGGGTAAGGGTGAGGGCCAGCTGCGGTGCCCAGCATATAGTGCGCGGTTTCGTAACTGCCGGACCAGTCGCGCAGCGCCTCGTTACAGGCATCTTTCAGCGTTGCGGAACCGCTATGCACCGGGATCACTTCCGCCCCCATTAAGCGCATACGAAAAACGTTGGGAGACTGGCGTTCAACGTCTTTAGCACCCATATAAATACGGCATTTCAGGCCGAGCAGGGCGCTGGCAAGTGCTGAGGCTACGCCATGCTGACCGGCACCGGTTTCGGCGATGATTTCGGTTTTACCCATCCGCTTCGCCAGCAATGCCTGTCCCAGCACCTGGTTGGTTTTATGCGCGCCGCCGTGTAGCAAATCTTCACGTTTCAGGTATAGCGTGGTGTTAGTGCCAGCCGTAATGTTCTGGCATTTGGTCAGCGCGGTTGGACGTCCGGCATAGTTTTTCAGCAGATCGTTGAACTGGGCCTGAAATTCGGGATCTTTTTGCGCGCTGACAAAAGCGTCTTCCAGCTGGCGCAGAGCAGGCATCAGGATTTGTGGCACGTACATACCGCCAAACTCGCCAAAATACGGGTTAAGTAATGTTGTCATTGTTCCTTTCCTTAATATGCGCGCAGCGTCTGGAAAACCGAGGCCAAAAGACGTGCGTCTTTGATGCCAGGTTGCGACTCTACAGCAGAATTAAAATCAAGCCCGGCGCAGCCGGTTTGTGCTGCTTCCACGCAGTTATCTGCGCCCAGGCCACCCGCCAGCAGAACGTTGCCGAGCGATTGACCGTTTAACAGTGACCAGTCGAAACGTTGCCCGCTTCCCCCCTGGCCGTTATCGAAAACATATTTATCAATGTGCTGAAAATTGCGTGCGGGCAGGGTTTCACCGACGCTTAATGCTTTCCAGATGGCAACGCTTTCAGGCAGTGCGTCACGCAGTGCGTCGATATATTGCTGATCTTCACTGCCATGCAGTTGTACTGCTGCCAGCGACAACGCGTTAACTTTGTTTACCACATCGGCAATATTGTGGTTGCGGAACACGCCAACGTATTGCAACGGTGCCGCAGTCATCACTTCCTGCGCCTGTTCGACGCTGATGCAACGCGGTGATGTTGCAACGAAAATCAACCCACCGTAAATCGCGCCAGCGTCATAAGCTGCTTTAGCATCTTGCCCACGCGTCAGGCCACATACTTTATTCTCACCCAGCAACACCCGACGCACGGCGGCGTTTAAATCGTCATGGGCCATCAGCGCCGAACCAATTAAAAAGCCGTTAGCGAAGTGGCTTAACTCACGTACCTGGGCGTAAGTATTGATGCCTGATTCGCTGATAACCGTCACGTTGCGCCCCAGTTTCGGCGCAAGCTCGCGGGTACGGTTGTGATCAATCGACAAATCACGCAGATCGCGGTTGTTGATGCCGACAACTTTGGCCCCCAACGCAATGGCGCGTTCCAGCTCCTCTTCATTACTGACTTCGGTCAGCACGCCCATCTCCAGACTGTGGGCGACAGCAGCAAGCTGGCGATATTGTTCGTCGTCCAGAATCGACAGCATTAATAAGCAGGCATCGGCCTGGTAATAGCGCGCCAGATAGATCTGGTAAGGGTCGATAATGAAGTCTTTACATAAAATCGGCTGCGGGGCGATTTGGCTGACGATGGGGAGGAAATCAAAGCTCCCCTGGAAATATTTCTCATCAGTCAGCACCGAAATTGCCGAAGCGTAATGTTTATAAATGGCGGCAATGCGTGCCGGATCGAAATCATCACGGATCACGCCTTTTGACGGCGACGCTTTCTTGCATTCCAGAATAAACGCCGTGCGCGCACCCTGTAGCGCATCATAAAAATGTCGCGAGCTCGGCTGCACCTCATTCTGGAAACTGGTCAGCGGTTGTTGCTGTTTGCGGGCTTCTACCCAAATCGCCTTGTCTGCGACGATTTTCGCTAAAACGGTTTGCATCATTTACCCTCGTGCCGCCAGTGCGGTGACTCTGTCGTAAGCGGAACCACTGCGCAGCACTTCAAGAACGGTTTGCGCATTGGCTTGCAGATCTTCATGGCCATGCAGGCGCATTAACATGGCGACATTCGCCGCGACGGCTGCCTCATGGGCGGCGTCGCCTTTACCTTGTAACAAGCGTGTTAAAATGTCACGGTTTTCTTCCGGTGTACCGCCTGCCAGTTGTTCCTGGTGGTAGGGCGTCAGGCCAAAATCTTCAGCAGTCAGTTGATAACTTTTGATTTCCCCATTATGCAGTTCGGCAACAATCGTCGGCGCGTGTAAGGAAACTTCATCCATTCCACCGCTATGCACAACCGCCGCACGTTGATACCCCAGTACGCGCAGCGTTTCGGCAATCGGCAGCACCAGCTCCGGGCTATAAACACCAATTAACGCCAGCGGTGGATGTGCCGGATTAATCAATGGCCCCAGTACGTTGAATAGCGTTCGGGTTTTCAGTTGTTGACGAACCGGCATCGCGTGGCGGAATCCGGTGTGATACTTCGGCGCAAAGAGAAAGCAGACGCCTAATTCGTCGAGCGCCTGGCGCGATTTATCGGCATTCATATTCAGGTTAATGCCAAACGCCGCCAGCAGATCTGACGAGCCGGATTTACTGGAGACGCTGCGGTTGCCGTGCTTAGCTACTTTCAGGCCGCAAGCCGCAGCGACAAATGCGCTGGCGGTGGAAATGTTGATACTGTTGCTGCCGTCACCGCCAGTACCGACGATATCGGCAAAAAGATAATCAGGGCGCGGGAATGGTGCGGCGTTTTCCAGCAGGGCAGTCGCTGCTCCGGCGATTTCATTCGGGTGTTCGCCACGGATTTTCATACTGACCAGCGCCGCCGCCAGTTGTTCGGGCTTCAGCTCGCCACGCACCACCGCTGAAAATAGCTGGTGGCTTTCCTGCTGGCTAAGCGTCTGCGCCTGATACAGTTTTTCCAGTATTGGTTGCAGTGTATTGGTGGGCTCCAGTTTCTGTTGCGCCCACGCCAGTGTTTGCTCCAGCAGGCGAGCGCCCTGGGTAGTGAGGATAGATTCTGGATGGAACTGGAAACCGCAAACGCGATCCGCATCATGACGTACCGCCATCACCATGCCATTAAAATGGGCGTTAATGGTTAAACCTGCCGGAATGTTACTGCCAACTAACGAGTGATAACGCGCAACCGGCAGTGGGTTAGTTAATCCGGCAAACATCGCCTGACCGTCATGTTCAATGCTGGACGCTTTTCCGTGAAGAATTTCGCCCGCCTGACCGACATAGCCCCCGTAAGCTTCGACAATCGCCTGATGACCGAGGCAAATGCCAATAATTGGCAGCTTGCCGCGCAGGCGGGTGAGGAGTTCCGGCATACAACCCGCTTCGCTCGGCACACCGGGGCCAGGAGAAAGCATCAGCACCGGATTGCTCATCGTCGCCAGGCGCTCAATTAAGGTCTGCGCCGGAATATGGTTGCGGTAAATCACCACGTTATGACCATTGCTGCGCAACTGATCTGCCAGGTTATAAGTAAAAGAGTCGATATTATCGAGCAGCAGAATGTCAGCCATCAGAAAGTCTCCTGTGCATGATGCGCGGTGGCGATAGCGCGCAGTACAGCGCGGGCTTTATTACGGGTTTCGTCGGCTTCCGACTGCGGAACAGAATCAAGGACCACGCCTGCACCGGCCTGCACGGTGGCGATACCGTTTTCCACCAGCGCCGAGCGGATCACAATGCAGGTGTCGAGATCGCCGTGCGCGGTGAAATAACCTACTGCGCCGCCGTAGCTGCCGCGTCGACAACCTTCCGCTTCGGCAATTAACTGCATGGCGCGTACTTTTGGCGCACCGCTTAACGTGCCCATATTCATACAGGCGCGGTAAGCGTGCAGGGCGTCGAGATCGTGACGCAGTTCGCCGACCACGCGAGAGACGAGGTGCATGACATAGGAGTAACGGTCAACTTTAGTGAGATCGGCGACGTAGCGGCTGCCCGGAGTGCAAATGCGTGCCAGATCATTACGGGCGAGATCCACCAGCATCAGATGTTCAGAAAGCTCTTTATGATCGGTACGCATTTCCAGTTCGATGCGGCTGTCGAGGTCTCTGTCCAGTGAACCATCGGCGCGCCGACCGCGTGGGCGTGTTCCGGCAATCGGGTAGATCTCAATCTGGCGGCTGGTGGCATCATACTTGAGCGAGCTTTCCGGCGACGCGCCAAACAGGGTGAAATCATTATCCTGCATAAAAAACATGTACGGGCTGGGATTACTCTTTTTCAGCACGTAATAGGCCGCCAGCGGTGACGGGCAGGGCAGCGAGAAACGGCGAGATGGTACGACCTGGAAAATTTCTCCGGCGCGAATCGCTTTTTGCAGCGAACGCACCACGCCACCAAACTCTTCATCACTCTGATTACATTCACAACGCATATGCGGCACGGAAACCACCGGCAGCGGTGGCGCGGCTTCGGTCAGTTGTTGACGAAGTTCTGCAAGGCGTGCTGTGAGACGCTGTTTTTCTTCTTCATTTTGACTAAACAGGCTGGCCTGAATGCGGGTGCTTTTCTTCTGATGGTCAATTACCATCAGCGTTTCAGCGAGATAAAAACAGAAATCAGGGCAGTTATTTTCCACTGTCAGTTGCGGCAAATCTTCAAATCCTGCCACCAGATCATAAGAGAACAGGCCACCGAAGAACATCGCTTCCCGTTCTTCCTTCGGTACATTCAGCAGATCCTGCAACAAGCGAAAAGCGTCAAAAACCGAAAGGGAGCATAAGCGGGCGTCTTCATCCAGCAGTGGACTGACAGGGGGGAAGCGCAGCACGCGGCAATTTGGTAATTGTTCATTTTCCACGCCCGCAGGCAGAGCCTTATCCAGCAATGTCAGCAAAGTCGCGCCATTTGGGGTGAGAGCTTTAATTGTGACGGTGTCACCTAATGCTGTAATGCGCAGCGCACTGTCTGCCAGCAGCAGGCTTTTTAAATCATCTTTGCTGTCGATATCTGCGGACTCCAGCAGCAGCGTTGCCGGACGATCCCCACACAACTGATGAAAAAGCGCGGTCGGATTGTCGTGATAAGCGCCTTCGCAGGTTAACAGTTCGAGAGTCGGTTTTTGTGTTTGCATTGTTATTCTCTAATTTTGTTC
>NZ_BBMY01000077.1 GCF_000759775.1 Escherichia albertii NBRC 107761 = DSM 17582 | reverse complement strand
TCACCAGATCAATCAGCGTATCCGCTGCGCCAAGCAGCGTCTGACGACCAAAACCAACGGTGATCAGATGCGGAATTTCGCTGTACGGGAAGCCTGCCATTTGTTGCGCCTGGGCGATGACCGGCGAGAAATCCTCGCCATCCAGATGGCGAACGCCCGGCCAGCCAACGATGCTGCGGGTCCAGATACGATCATCATACGCGCCTACGGTTGGGTCGATGATGCAGTTAGAGGTCATCACGATAGGGCCCGGGAAACGAGCGAACTCAACTTGCTGATTCTGCCAGCCGCTGCCGTAGTTACCGACCAGATGTTTAAACTTACGCAGTTCCGGGTAGCCGTGGGCTGGCAGCATTTCACCGTGAGTGTAGACGTTAACGCCCGTGCCTTCGGTTTGTTCCAGCAGATTGTAGAGATCTTTGAGATCGTGGCCGGAAATCAGGATACATTTGCCCGCCGTCGCTTTCACGTTCACTTGAGTTGGCGTCGGGTGACCGTATTTACCGGTTTCGCCTGCGTCCAGAATGCTCATCACTTTGAAGTTCATCTGGCCGATTTCCATTGAACATTCGAGAAGCGCGTTCATATCGGCAGGCCAGGTCCCCAGCCACGCCATGATCTTATGGTACTGGGCGTAAATATCATTGTCGTATTGACCGAGAACGTGCGCGTGTTCCATATAGGCCGCCGCACCTTTCAGGCCATACAGGCAGAGTAGACGCAGGCCGAGAATGTTTTCGCCAATCGCTGCTTTATCTTTATTTGGCGTAAATTCCGCCGCCTGACGTTGCAGCTCGCCGAGATCGTCGCTCACCAGTTGCAGGTCAGCCATCGGGTTATCGACATGAGCGTTTGCATCCACTGCCAGACATTGCGCTTTCAGCGCTTCACGCAGAGCAATGGCTTCACGGGCGTAGCCGACAATACGCGGAGAATCGAAGTTAACGTTGGTCAGGGTTGAGAAAAAAGCACGCGGCGCGAAGCTATCTACATCGTGGTTGATGATGCCGTATTCACGCGCTTTTACCGCCCAGGCAGAAAGCCCTTGCAGCGCCGCGATGAGTAAATCCTGAAGGTCAGAGGTTTCCGCCGTTTTACCACACATCCCCTGCGCGTATGAGCAGCCGTTTCCTGCCGGAGTACGGATTGTTTGTTCACATTGCACACAAAACATGATCACACCTTTTAAAGTTATATTTAATATACATGTTTAAGGTTAAGACGCTTAATGCAGGGATAAAAGTGATTTTTGCTGCAACTTTAAGGGAGATTGATTTAGCGCAATTTTGGCGGCAGAGATCTACCGCCAGAGAGGTATCAGGCAGAGAAAAGGGCGATGAGAATCGGCACTAACAGGCTAAGAATAAAGCCGTGAACAATCGCCGCCGGGATCATCTCTAAGCCGCCGGTTCGCTGGAGTACGGGCAGAGTGAAATCCATTGATGTGGCACCGCATAAGCCGAGTGCAGTGGAGCGACTGCGGCGTATCAGGCCGGGAATCAACATGATGGCGAGCAGTTCTCGCGCCAGATCATTAAAAAACGTCGCACTACCGATTACCGGACCAAAAGATTCGGTCAGCAAAATGCCAGAAAGTGAATACCAGCCGAAACCGGAGGCCATTGCCAGTGCGGTGTTGATGGGGAGATCAAGAATAAAGGCGTTAATTAAACCGCCAATTAAAGAACTTGCTACGACGACCGCCGCGACGATTATTCCGCGGCGATTAAGGATAATTTGTTTTAAGGTCATGCCATTGTTGCGTAGCTGAATCCCGACGAGAAAAAGTAACAGAATTAGTGTGTATTCGCTGGCTTCAGTAGCGTGTTGTAAGAAAGCAAAACCACTAAGGCCAATGACAAAACCAATCACCACCACGCCGCACAGTTTTAGCGACTCCAGCGCCATCGCAATACGTGACGGCAATTTCTCTTGCTGGTGGTTGTTGCGCCACGGCAGACCGCGCTCCAGCCACATCAGGGCGACAATATTACACAGCAAAATAACGGTAATGCTAACGGCGGAATAATGCAGGATCGCCAACAGATTACTGGCGAGATTATCAAGAAACGCCAGACTGATGCCCATAAAAAAGAGAATGAGATAGACCATCCAGCTTAATAGCTGATTAATGCGTTTTAACGCAGCTTTTTGGCGAAGCGGAATGAGGTAACCCACAATCAGGGGAACCAGAATGATTAACAGCCCAGAAAACATGAAAACCCAGTCCTTGCAAAGAAGAAGTCGAAATGCGCGATGACACACTACTGAAAGCGGAAGGACGAGTAAAGTTGCAATTAAAAGGAAATGTTATTCATAAGGATCGGTAGGGTATTCATTTTCATTTAAAGATATTCTTGCGCTTTAATTACAAACTGCACTGTTGTTGGTGGCGTCAAAATCGCTGAGGCGT
Organism: Escherichia albertii NBRC 107761 = DSM 17582; assembly: GCF_000759775.1. Lineage (GTDB taxonomy): Bacteria > Pseudomonadota > Gammaproteobacteria > Enterobacterales > Enterobacteriaceae > Escherichia > Escherichia albertii. The sequence goes on along the minus strand of NZ_BBMY01000077.1, from coordinate 261 downwards.
TCCCTGGAGGCCGGGGCAGCCCACATGGATGTGGGCTGAGGGCGCGTTTTACAGGGATGTTACCTCGCGCCCGACCCGGTAGCCGCAAGGGATAAGCCGAGGGAACCGCGCAGCGGCGATTTTGTTCGCCAGAGTCCGGGGGGGCAGGGGGGGGGGCGGCGATTGGCCGCCCCCTGCGTGCTCCTTGCGCCAGTGGCAATATGTGGCTTAGTTCATGAAAGGAGCGCAACAAGATGATAAATCAACATATAACGACATATT
>NZ_BBMY01000078.1 GCF_000759775.1 Escherichia albertii NBRC 107761 = DSM 17582 | reverse complement strand
CCATTACCGTCAGGGTTTATGACGATCAGCCGTTTGACCGGCAGATTGTTATTCCGGCGGTGGCATTCAGCGGCGCTAAACATGAGAAAGAGCATACTGATATTTACTCCTCATGCCGTCTGATAGTGCGGAAAAACGGTGCTGAAATTTATAACCGTACTGCGCTGGATAATACGCTGATTTACAGTGGTGTTATTGATATGCCTGCCGGTCACGGTCACATGACACTGGAGTTTTCGGTGTCAGCATGGCTGGTAAATAACTGGTATCCCACAGCAAGTATCAGCGATTTGCTGGTTGTGGTGATGAAGAAAGCCACTGCAGGCATCACGATTAGCTGAATTTTATAACCCAGATACGGGCGCCAGAAATGGCGCCTTTTTTATTGCAGAAAAGCGAGAGGTAATTATGCGTAAATTATGTGCTGTTATTTTGTCCGCAGTAGTCTGGCAGGTCGCCGCTGCTACGCCAGCGAGTGCAGCAGAACATCAGTCCACGCTGAGCGCGGGGTATCTCCATGCCTCGACGAACGTTCCCGGTAGTGATGATCTGAACGGGATTAACGTGAAATACCGTTATGAGTTTACGGACGCGCTGGGGCTGATTACGTCCTTCAGTTATGCCAATGCTGAGGATGAGCAAAAAACGCGCTACAGCGATACCCGCTGGCATGAAGATTCCGTGCGTAACCGCTGGTTCAGCGTGATGGCGGGGCCGTCTGTACGCGTGAATGAATGGTTCAGCGCGTATTCGATGGCGGGTGTGGCTTACAGCCGTGTGTCGACTTTCTCCGGGGATTATCTCCGCGTAACTGACAACAAGGGGAAAACGCACGATGTGCTGACCGGAAGTGATGACGGTCGCCACAGCAACACGTCTCTGGCGTGGGGGGCTGGCGTGCAGTTTAACCCGACCGAATCCGTGACCATTGACCTTGCTTATGAAGGTTCCGGTAGTGGCGACTGGCGATCGGATGCATTTATTGTTGGTATCGGATACCGTTTCTGACAACAGACGCCGATTTATCTTCTGTAAATATTGTTATGATACGCAGGTTCATCCACCTTATGGGGTGAACTGCGTTTGAGGAAACGTAAAGTTACACTGTCCTGAAGCCCGTGGCGTCACTGCTGCGGGCTTTTTTTATTGGTGGAAAAGTATGACAGTAAAAATTTCTGGCGTGCTTAAAGATGGCACAGGAAAACCAGTACAGAACTGCACCATTGTGCTGAAGGCCAGACGAACCAGCAGCACGGTGGTGGTGAACACGGTGGCCTCTGAAAATCCGGATGAAGCCGGACGTTACAGCATGGATGTTGAGCATGGTCAGTACAGCGTCACCCTGCTGGTTGAAGGTTTTCCGCCTTCACATGCCGGGACCATTACCGTCTATGAAGGTTCCAGACCAGGTACGCTGAATGATTTTCTCGGTGCCATGACGGAGGATGATGTCCGACCGGAGGCACTGCGCCGCTTTGAGCAGATGGTGGAAGAAGTGTCACGTAACGCCTCCGCGGTTGCACAGAATACGGCAGCCGCGAAAAAATCAGCCAGCGATGCCAGTGCATCAGCCAGCGAGGCGGTAACTCATGCAACCGATGCTGCAGCCTCAGCACGTGCCGCCAGCACGTCAGCCGGACAGGCCGCGTCGTCGGCTCAGTCAGCGTCTTCCAGCGCAGGAACGGCATCGACAAAGGCCCGTGAAGCAGCAAAAAGTGCTGCTGCTGCAGAGTCATCAAAAAGCGCGGCAGCTACCAGCGCCAGTGCCGCGAAAACGTCAGAAACGAATGCCGCAGCATCACAAAAATCGGCAGCCACTTCTGCATCCACAGCGACCACGAAGGCGTCAGAAGCTGCCACCTCGGCACGGGGTGCGGCGGCCTCAAAAGAGGCAGCGAAATCTTCAGAAACGAATGCATCATCAAGTGCCAGTAGTGCAGCTTCCTCGGCAACGGCGGCAGGAAATTCCGCGAAGGCGGCAAAGACGTCCGAGACGAACGCCAGGTCTTCTGAAACGGCAGCGGGACAGAGTGCCTCAGCTGCGGCAGGCTCAAAAACAGCGGCTGCATCATCTGCCAGTGCCGCGTCAACAAGTGCCGGGCAGGCCTCAGCCAGTGCCACCGCCGCCGGAAAATCGGCAGAAAGCGCCGCATCATCCGCTTCAACAGCCACAACGAAGGCTGGCAAAGCCACTGAACAGGCCAGTGCAGCAGCAAGGTCTGCTTCCGCAGCGAAGACATCCGAGACGAACGCGAAAGCGTCGGAAACCAGCGCAGAATCCTCAAAAACGGCTGCCGCATCGTCCGCCAGTTCGGCGGCGTCATCGGCATCATCGGCGTCAGCTTCAAAAGATGAGGCGACCAGACAGGCGTCAGCAGCGAAGGGCAGCGCCACGACAGCATCCACGAAGGCGACAGAGGCAGCTGGCAGTGCGACGGCGGCAGCACAGAGCAAAAGTACGGCGGAATCCGCGGCAACGCGCGCCGAGACAGCGGCAAAACGGGCAGAGGATATTGCATCCGCCGTGGCGCTTGAGGATGCAAGTACGACGAAAAAGGGGATAGTACAGCTCAGCAGTGCGACCAACAGCACATCTGAAACGCTTGCCGCGACACCGAAGGCAGTTAAAGCAGCGAATGACAATGCGAATGGCAGGGTACCATCTAACCGAAAAGTTAACGGGAAAGCACTGACTGCGGATATAACATTAACACCGAAAGATATTGGCACTTTAAATTCAGTAACGATCTCTTTCTCTGGCGGGGCAGGGTGGTTCAAACTGGCAACGGTTACCATGCCACAAGCGAGTTCCATCGTTTACATCACATTGATTGGTGGCGCTGGTTACAACGTCGGCTCCCCACAGCAGGCAGGCATTTCAGAACTGGTTCTACGAGCAGGCAATGGAAAGCCCAAAGGGATTACCGGAGCTTTGTGGAAGCGTACAGCCGTCGGATTAACGAATTTCGCCTGGATCAACACATCCGGCGATACATATGATATTTACGTTGAGATTGGCAATTATGCGACGAGTGTAAATATCCATTGGGATTGTACTACAAATGCGTCAGTTTCTATTTATACCTCGCCAACATATTCAGCGAGTAAGCCTTCCAGCGTTACCGGTGGTGTTGTTTATACGATGTATAGCTCACATCAGAAACCTACACCATCAGATATTGGAGCGCTGCCAACGACTGGAGGGACTATTTCAGGTCCGTTGTCTGTTACTGATGGGATCACCGGGGCACTGAAGGGGAACGCCGATACCGCGACGAAACTTGCGGCAGCCCCAAAAATTAACGGTGTTAAGTTTGATGGCTCGGCGGATATTAACCTCACGTCGGAAAATATTGGTGCATTTGCCCGACGTTCGACGGGGGCTTATGCGGATTCGGATGGAGCCGTTCCCTGGAATGCCGAATCAGGCGCTTACAATGTCACCCGCTCTGGCGACAGCTATATTCTGGTTAACTTCTATACCGGAGTCGGAAGTTGCCGGACCCTGCAGATGAAGGCGCATTACAGAAATCGTGGTCTGTTCTACCGTTCTTCAAGAGACGGTTATGGTTTTGAGGAAGACTGGGCAGAAGTTTATACCTCGAAAAATCTTCCACCAGAAAGCTACCCAGTTGGCGCACCAATCCCGTGGCCATCAGATACCGTTCCGTCTGGTTATGCCCTGATGCAGGGGCAGACTTTTAACAAATCTGCCTACCCGAAACTTGCAGCCGCTTATCCGTCAGGCGTGATCCCTGATATGCGTGGCTGGACGATTAAGGGCAAACCTGCCAGTGGTCGGGCCGTATTGTCTCAGGAACAGGACGGCATTAAATCGCATACCCACAGCGCCAGCGCATCCAGTACGGATTTGGGGACGAAAACCACATCGTCGTTTGATTACGGCACTAAATCCACGAATAACACCGGGGCGCATACGCACAGTCTGAGTGGCTCTACGGGGTCTGCCGGTGTTCATACTCATGGTAATGGTATTCGTTGGCCAGGAGGCGGCGGTTCTGCGTTAGCATTTTATGATGGCGGTGGGTTCACTTATGTCCAGAATTCACAGTATCAAGTAAGCCCGGGGACTTCTTCCTATAGATCGTATTATCAACGTATTCAGACACAGTCAGCAGGTGCTCATACCCACTCGCTGTCTGGTACTGCAGCAAGTTCTGGCGCACATGCACATACTGTAGGTATTGGTGCGCATACGCACTCCGTTGCGATTGGTTCACATGGACACACCATCACCGTTAACGCTGCGGGTAACGCGGAAAACACCGTCAAAAACATCGCATTTAACTATATTGTGAGGCTTGCATAATGGCATTCAGAATGAGTGAACAAGCACGGACCATAAAAATTTATAATCTGCTGGCCGGAACTAATGAATTTATTGGTGAAGGTGACGCATATATTCCGCCTCATACAGGTCTGCCAGCAAACAGTACCGATATTGCACCGCCAGATATTCCGGCTGGCTTTGTGGCTGTTTTCAACAGTGATGAGGCATCGTGGCATCTCGTTGAAGATCATCGGGGTAAAACGGTTTATGACGTAGCTTCCGGCGACGCGTTATTTATTTCTGAACTCGGCTTATTACCGGAAAATGTTACCTGGTTATCGCCGGAAGGGGAGTTTCAGAAGTGGAACGGCACAACCTGGGTGAAAGATGCAGAAGCAGAAAAACTGTTCCGGATCCGGGAGGCGGAAGAAACAAAAAACAACCTGATGCAGGTAGCCAGTGAGCATATTGCGCCGCTTCAGGATGCTGCAGATCTGGAAATTGTAACGGAGGAAGAAACCTCATTGCTGGAAGCCTGGAAAAAGTATCGGGTGTTGCTGAACCGTGTTGATACATCAACTGCACCTGATATTGAGTGGCCTACGAACCCTGTCAGGGAGTAATCATTGGGATTATGCCGCAGCACGTCTTAAGCAAGAACGTGCTGCGGTTGGATGCTATTTTTTCCCTGAAGCGGAAAACATTACTACAGTACCATGAACCTTGGTTTTAACATTCTCGAAATGCTCTGAGAGTATATGTGTTAAGCCTTCTTCGGAATCTTTTGTGTTTGAAAAGATGCCTTTCTGATTGTAAATGCGCATCAGTTTTTGACCGAAGCTATTGTGCACAACTCCATCGCCAAGAATTGTGGCTCCGTATAGAGTTCCATCGTCAGTTAAGGCCTGCGCCGCATTGCGTATTACACAGCTTTTTGTAGATATATTTCCAGGCAGGCAGTGAAGAAGGTAAAACATGGAAATGGAATCAAATTGACCATGTAACGCCGCGGGATAAGGTTCAAAAACATCATGGCTAATTTTATGTTTAATTTTTGATTCCCCAGCCCTTGTAGATGCCGCGTTCAGGCTAGCTTCGTTCAAATCCATTAAAGATATCAGACTACTCTCAGGTACGTGAGTAAGGTAAAACCCAGTTCCAACACCAATATCCAGATGGTTGTTACCTACATGTTCCAGAAAGTGTGGAAGAAGGTGTTCCTTTGTAGGACATCCCCATGCAAGCCGATTTGATACTCCCAAAACCCACCAGTCATAAAGCTTTAGGGTAAGTGGTGTGTAAATTTTAGCCCCATCATCTGTGTTTTTTTTCATTGATTTCACCATGTTATAGTTTTATTTGTGAATTAAATCAATTATGGCGATGAATTACAAGGGGTTAAATGCTGCCGCAGCATAGCGATATTGAAATAGCCTGGTATGCTTCGATACAGCAGGAGCCGAATGGCTGGAAGACCGTCACCACACAGTTCTACATCCAGGAATTCAGTGAGTATATTGCGCCACTGCAGGATGCTGTAGATCTGGAAATCGCAACGGAGGAAGAAAGATCGTTGCTGGAGGCATGGAATAAATATCGGGTATTGTTGAATCGTGTTGATACATCAACTGCACCTGATATTGAGTGGCCTGCAAATCCTGTCAGGGAGTAATCATTGGGATTATGCCGCAGACACGTCGTATGCAGGAACGTGCTGCGGTTAGTTTGTGAGCTTTCGATAGTGGTTGTTATTTTTGCCCTTATTTGTTCCGGAGGCCATGGTTCAATGGTCCGTCTGCCCCCTGTGGTGATGTCAGCAAAATCAGCCACTGCGCGAACCACAATAGCCCGGGAAGATGCTGAAGATCACCAGGTAAAGCTATCAGCGCAGAAACTGGAAGAACTGCTCGCATCAATGGTTAAGGATGAGGTTGATCGCAATGATGGGATTTATTGACGTCAGCGAGAGCAGAAGGAAGAACTGAATAACCTGAATGATTTACGCTCAATCAGAGCGATGATGATTGGCAGTAATTAGCGGTCAATTTCGGTTTTTTTGGCTGTGCGCTCCCCGCCCAGCATTGCGCGTCAATTAGCCCCAAAAAAACGAAAAAGTTACAATCAAGTAAAAAATTCCTTCTGCAAAACTAAAAAAGATTTCAATAAAATCAGACAGTTAAAAACATAAAAAAAAGGTACAAAAAAACATCTCAAAGTCTTGTTTTTTGCTTCAAATACAATTGGTTATTGTGTTTTTTGAAACCTACCAGTTAAACATATGTGGGATCTGTTCTGTGGCGTGGGGGGCTTTGGTTTACACTGCGCGACGCCTGACATGCAGTTAACCGGGATTGAAATTGCGCCAGAAGCCATTGCCTGTGCGAAGCAGTCAGCCGCTGAACTGGGCTTAACGCGTTTGCAATTTCAGGCGCTGGATTCCACTCAATTTGCTACCGCTCAGGGGGAGGTACCGGAGCTGGTGCTGGTTAATCCACCGCGTCGCGGCATTGGTAAACCGCTGTGTGATTATCTCTCAACGATGGCACCGCGTTTTATCATCTACTCCAGCTGTAACGCCCAAACGATGACCAAAGATATCCGCGAGTTGCCGGGGTATCATATTGAAAGAGTGCAGCTTTTCGATATGTTCCCACATACCGCGCATTATGAAGTGTTGGCGCTATTGGTGAAGCAATCTGAAGCCGCGGCTTCAGATTGCTGACCAGGTGCGCGTTGTTCATGCCGGATGCGGCGTGCGCCTTATCCGGCCTACAAAATCGTGCTAAATCAATATATTGTAGAGTCAATGTGGTCCTGAGAAGCGTAGCGCATCAGGCAATCTTACTTTTATCATCAGTCTCAATTACTGCGGGAACCACTGGTCGCTGATTTTCTGATACGTACCGTCCGCTTTAACGGCTGCCAGTGCGTTATTCAGTTTCTCCAGCAGGGCTTTGTTATCCGGGCGAACAGCGATGCCCAGACCGGTGCCGAAGTATTGCGGATCGGTCACTTTTTCGGTAGCAACACCCAGTTGCGGGTTTGTTTTCAGCCACTCATTTACCACCGCTGTGTCGCCAAATACGCCATCAATACGACCATTTTTCAGATCGATAAAAGCATTTTGATAACTGTCATAGGAGACTGTTTTCACTTCCGGGTGTTGATCCTGAATATATTTCTGGTGCGTCGTACCGTTTTCCATCCCAATACGTTTGCCTTTCAGATCTGCGAACGTTTTGTAGGCATCTTTTTTGGCTATGACGACCGCTGAGTTTTCGTAGTAGGGCGTGGTAAACGATACCTGCTTGCTACGCTCAGGCGTGATATCCATACCGGAAATAACCGCGTCATATTTCCTGAATTTCAGTGACGGGATCAGGCTGTCGAAAGCGTGATTGGTAAAAGTACATTCTGCCTGCATCTGTTTGCATAACGCTTTTGCCAGATCGATATCAAAACCAACAATCTGGTTATTGGCGTCCATCGACTCGAACGGAGGATAGGTCGCTGATACGCCAAAGTTGATTTTTTCCGCGGCAGAAGCGCCGAACGCACAGGATGCCAGTAATGCAGCAAGAACTAACTTTTTCATGATGGAACTCCCGTCTGTCAATCTTATGATTTTTAGCCGTGTCTGCGGCATGGATTTACAATGCCACTAAATGAATTTATATGCAATAAATGTGATTAAATAATTTATTTGTCATAAAAAAAGACGGACAACTTAGCGTTTTGTCCGTCTTCATTATAATGATTTATGCAGTATGTGGATTCTGTGTGGGTGTCTGATAAGACGCTGGCGCGTCTTATCAGACCTACAAATCATCCAGTGAATGTAGGCCGGATAAGGCGGTTTACGCCGCATCCGGCATCAGCACACAGCCACATTAATTCCGGCGTTCAAAGGCAAGGGCTTTGCGCTCGATCAGACGCATCATTAGCGTCAGCAGGCCGTTAACGACCAGGTAAATAATCCCCGCCGCACCGAACACCATTACATCGTAGGTGCGACCGTACAGCAACTGGCTGTAACCCATCACTTCCATCAGCGTAATGGTGTAAGCCAGAGAGGTACTTTTGAATACCAGCACCACTTCGTTGGAATAAGATGAGAGAGAGCGTTTAAGCGCATACGGCAACAGGATCGCCAGCGTATCTTTTTTGCTCATCCCCAGTGCACTACAGGATTGCCACTGACCTTCCGGGATCGCGCGAATAGCACCGTAAAATAGCTGCGTGGTATACGCCGCACTGTTCAGTGACAGCGCAATCAGCGCGCATAACCACGGTTCTGACAACAGATGCCACAGTGCCGGATATTCCTGCAACGTCGGGAACTGGCCCGGCCCGTAGTAAATCAGGAAGATCTGTACCAGCAGCGGCGTACCAGTAAATAGCGTGATATAGCCACGCACCAGCCACACCAGTACCGGCGTTTTCAGCGTCAGAATGATGGTAAAAATTAACGCCAGAATCAGCGCCACAATTAGCGAGGCAACGGTCAGCGTCAGGCTGGTATGCAGCCCTTTCATTAGTTCGGGTAAATACTCAAGCATCAGCCAGGCCTCCGCTCAAAACGTGTCGCGCGCAGGTCAATGCGTTTGAGAATGTACTGACTTAACAGGGTGATCACCAGGTAAATCGCCGCCGCCACAATGTACCAGGTAAATGGTTCCTGAGTGCGGGTAGCAATACTTTTGGTTTGCAGCATTAAATCATTCACACTAATCAAACTGACCAGCGCGGTATCTTTCAGCAGTACCAGCCACTGGTTGCCGAGGCCGGGCAGCGCATGACGCCACATCTGCGGCATCACCAGACGAAAGAAGATGGCTGATTTCGACAGCCCCAGCGCCTGACCCGATTCCCACTGGCCTACGGGCACCGCTTTCAGTGCGCCACGCAGGGTTTGCGAAGCATAGGCAGCATACAGTAACGACAGGGCGATGACGCCGCAGAGGAACGGGCTAACGTCGAAGTTCTCAATGTTCATCTGCACCGGGATCTGCACGAACCCAAGATTGATGGTAAAGCCATCCGAAAGCGTCAGCAGTAGCTGCGAGGAGCCAAAATAGATAAACAACACCACCAGAATTTCTGGCAGACCACGTAAAATCGTCACCAGCGCCGAACCTGCCCACGCGACAGGGCGCCATTTCGCTGACTCCCACACCGCGAAGAACATTGCCAGCGCCAGTCCGACAATCAATGCACAAACGGCAAGGCCGACGGTCATCCCGGCGGCACTTGCTAAAGGAAAAAATTCATTCATCAGGAATTACTTCTGGAACCATTTGTTGTAGATGGTTTCGTAAGTGCCATCTTTCTTCACTTTTTCCAGCGCAGTGTTGAATTTCTGCTGCAGTTCAGTATTGCCCTGACGCACTGCGATGCCGAGGCCAGTACCGAAGTAATCTTTATCGGTCACTTTATCGCCCACCGCCGCCAGTTTCGGGTTATCTTTCAGCCATTCGGTTACCACTGCGGTGTCGCCGAATACGCCGTCGATACGACCGTTTTGCAGATCCAGTTTTGCGTTCTGGTAGCTGTCATACGGAACAGTGGTGATTTCCGGGTGCTTATCCATAATGAATTTCTGGTGCGTCGTTCCGTTCTGCACGCCGACTTTTTTGCCTTTCAGCTGATCAACGCTGGTGTATTTACCCTGCTGACCCACAAACAAGGCAGAGTTGTCATAGTACGGAGTGGTAAACAGTACCTGCTTTTCACGTTCAGGGGTGATATCCATCCCGGCCATAACGGCGTCCACTCGGCGGAATTTCAGGCTTGGGATCAGGCTGTCGAATGCCTGGTTAGAGAAAGTACAGGTTGCATCGATCTCTTTACACAGCGCCTGCGCCAGGTCAACGTCAAAACCGACGATCTGGTTATTCGCGTCCATAGATTCAAACGGAGGATAGGAAGCTTCGGTAGCAAAACGGATAGTTTCGGCTGCTGTGGCGGAAAGACTAAAACCTGCAATTAACGCGGCAATCAGAACTTTTTTCATTGTCGTTATCCCGAATCTTAGTGAGAGAGATAGTTTTTAAATGCTTCGGTTTGCGGCTCGGTAAAGCAGCTCGCGTCGCCTTGCTCTACGATGTGACCGTTTTCCATATACACCACACGGCTGGCGGTTTTACGCGCGACTTCAACTTCGTGGGTGACGATCACCTGGGTAATGTTCGTTTCCGCCAGCTCACGAATAATGCTGACGATTTGCGCGGTAATTTCCGGGTCCAGCGCGGCGGTCGGTTCATCAAACAGCAGCACCTGCGGTTCCATCATCAGCGCACGGGCGATGGCGACACGTTGTTGCTGCCCACCGGAAAGGTGCAACGGGTAACGATCGCTATAAGGTTTCAGTCGCAGGCGTTCCAGCAATTTTTCCGCGCGAGCCAGCGCCTGATCTTTACTCAATCCCAGCACGCGGCAGGGGGCTTCAATCAGGTTTTGTTGTACCGTCAGATGCGGCCATAAATTGTATTGCTGAAACACCATCCCAACATTACGACGCAGCTCGCGGATCGCTTTGTCTGACGGCGTTTTAGTGAAATCGAAATGGTTGCCTGCGATGTTGAGCGTACCGGAGCGCGGCATCTCAAGCAGATTGAGTACACGCAGCAGCGAGCTTTTCCCCGCGCCGCTGGGGCCAAGTAACACCAGTGTTTCGCCCTGCGGGCAATCCAGCGTGATATCGAACAGCGCCTGATGTGCGCCGTAGAAGCAATTAATGCCGTTTAATTGAATACTCATTGACACTCGTATACTGGCAGTCGGATAGCTATTGAGGTCGAAGATAGTACCTTTGACAGAATAATTATGCAATATTTCTGCTTTAAAAGTTAAATGCAAAGCGCATTATTCACTAAACATAGCACAAAATAACGGGGGCAGTAGGTGGCGAGCATAAATGTCGGCATTCCTTGCAGAATGCCGGACAATTTACGGGGATTATTGGTTGATCAATGTCTTAGCGGTTCTCTATGGACTGGCGGAGCGTGCCCGCTGTCGCATGGACACTGCCGCCCAGATAACGCACATCGTCGATGACCCAACACTGGCCTTCCTGAATCATTAACACTTCATCTTGCCAGCTTTGATCGCCCTGTTTCAGGTCCACGCGCAACGGAATATTGCGCGCATCGCGATTAGGGATGGTAGATGCGCTGGCAACACGGGCGCTGTCAGGTAACGTGGTACGACTGGAGAAGGGATCGCTGCTTAACAATTCACGATGGCTATTATCACGGCTGGCATTGCTAAGCAGGGTTGCCAGTTTGTCGCTCAGGTAGGGGCGCAGAGCGGTGATGTCGTTACTGCGATGCAAAATGCGATAGTCGTAAAATTGCTGAGCCACGCTATCGGGGCCGCCCTCGATGCAGGGACCACTGCGGGTGCCATTGTCTTTATAAGCGGGAGTGACGGTGGTGCAGGCACTGAGTAGCAGTGCGCAAGGGATAAGCATTGTCAATTTGCTGTAGCGCATAATGATTTCCTTATAAGCGAACGCTCTGAAAGCGTTCTACGATAATAATGATATCCTTTCAATAATAGCGTATCAGTCCGATAATGCGTTGAAGATCGAAGGCTTAGCAAACAAGGAGATCGATCATGCAATTTTCCACAACCCCAACACTGGAAGGCCAGACCATCGTTGAATATTGCGGTGTGGTGACCGGCGAAGCGATTTTAGGCGCTAACATTTTTCGCGATTTCTTTGCCGGTATCCGCGATATCGTTGGCGGACGCTCCGGGGCGTATGAAAAAGAACTGCGTAAAGCGCGGGAGATAGCATTTGAAGAGTTAGGCGATCAGGCCAGAGCGCTGGGGGCCGACGCCGTGGTCGGTATTGATATCGATTACGAAACGGTCGGGCAAAACGGCAGTATGTTGATGGTCAGCGTCAGCGGAACGGCGGTGAAAACGCGTCGATGAAAAGAGTTCTCTGGTTGGTCACTGCTGCTCTGTTACTGGCAGGATGCGCTGGCGAAAAAGGAATTGTCGAGAAAGAGGGATACCAACTCGATACCCGACGTCAGGCGCAGGCGGCGTATCCACGCATTAAAGTGTTGGTGATCCACTACACCGCAGATGACTTCGATAGCTCGCTGGCGACACTGACCGACAAACAGGTCAGTTCGCATTATCTGGTGCCTGCCGTGCCGCCGCGTTATAACGGTAAACCGCGCATCTGGCAACTGGTGCCGGAACAGGAACTGGCCTGGCATGCGGGAGTCAGCGCCTGGCGCGGCGCAACACGGATTAACGATACTTCGATTGGCATTGAGCTGGAAAATCGCGGCTGGCAAAAATCGGCGGGCGTGAAATATTTTGCGCCATTTGAGCCAGCGCAGATTCAGGCTCTTATTCCTTTAGCGAAAGATATTATTGCTCGTTACCACATCAAGCCGGAAAACGTGGTGGCGCACGCAGACATTGCGCCGCAGCGTAAAGATGATCCCGGTCCGTTGTTCCCATGGCAGCAACTGGCGCAGCAGGGGATTGGCGCCTGGCCGGATGCTTCGCGGGTCAACTTTTACCTTGCCGGACGTGCGCCGCATACGCCAGTCGATACCGCATCATTGCTGGAACTGTTGGCGCGCTATGGCTATGACGTGAAGCCCAATATGACGCCGCACGAGCAAAAACGAGTGATTATGGCCTTCCAGATGCACTTCCGCCCGGCGTTATATAACGGCGAAGCGGATGCGGAAACTCAGGCTATCGCACAAGCGTTGCTGGAGAAATACGGTCAGGATTAGCGCGGCAGTTTTCCGTGGTCGCGCAGCCAGGCGGCAGTTTTTTCGATGCCTTCATCCAGGGTGATGACTGGCTGATAACCTAACTCTTCCTGCGCGCGTGTAATATCGAGCGTAAAGTCAAAATTCAGCTTGGAGACGCCGTAGTGGGTTAGCGGCGGCTCTTTTGCTGATTTGCGTCCTAAACGTTCCATACTGCGGGCGATCATATCCAGCATCGGGTAAGGCACTGACCGAATACGACAATCAATATTCAGTTCGTCAATCAGTTTTTGCACGATACTGCGCAATGTGCGATGTTCGCCGTTGGTAATGTTGTACGCACGACCAGAAGGGCGTTTATCGCATGTTTCCTGACTTGCCAGCCACATGGCGTGAACCGCATTTTCGTAGTACGTCATATCGACCAGCGCGCTGCCGCCGTGCGGTAACAGAATGCTGCCATAGTGGTGCATCATATGTGCCAGACGGGGGATAAAAACTTTGTCGTGCGGCCCGAACAGGCTTTGTGGGCGTAAGATGGTAAAGCGTGTTTGCGGGTTTGCCTGCGAAAGCAAGTTGATCACCTCTTCGCTGGCGGCTTTACTGCGGGCAAACTCATTGGCGAAACGGTGAGGACGAAAATCTTCTTTGATATCGCGGTGGTGGTGATAATCGAAGTACAGGGACGGTGAAGAGATATGAATAAAATTACGCACGCCCCAGGCAACAGCCCATTCGCCCAAGCGGCGAGTGGCACGAACGTTGGCCAGATCGAACGCCTGCTGCGTTCCCCACGGCGAGGTAAAGCTGGAACAATGCCACAGCGTATCAATACCTGCGAGCATCACTTTCGCCTGCGATGAGACCAGCTCGGTCAGATCTGCCAGGACAAACTCTGCGCCCATTTTTTCCAGCAATTTGCCCATCGCTTCATTGCGACCGGTCGCTCGCACGCTAATACCTTTCTGGCATAAAAACTCTACCGCGTTTCGACCTAAGCCGCTGGTGGCGCCGGTAACCAGTACCTTCATATCAATCCACTGTTGTTGAGAAAATGACGTGCGCATTCTTCCGTGATTTCCCCCTTGATGCAATGGGAAACATGAAAGAATAACGCAGGTTTTTTCGATTAATCTGTGCTTTGTTCTGCAAGTCTGGCAATTTGTTTTGCCATACCGCGAAAAATAAACAGATGTGCAGGGATCATCAATAACCAGTAAAACAGGCCTGGCATGCCGTGCGGATGCCAGAATGCGCGAACATCGATAGTACGATAGTCGCCTTTATCTTCCAGGGTAAAACAAAGCCGCCCAAGCCCCGGCGCTTTCATACCAAATAACAACGTGAGTTGTTTTTCCGGCTCAACGACAATCACTTTCCAGCTATCCACTGCATCGCCCGTTTGCAAGTATTCTCGTTCGGGGCGACCTTTCGCGAGTTTATGGCCGATCGCCCGGTCCATCAGCGCTCGGGTTTGCCATAAAATATTGCCAAAGAAATAACGCTCCTTACCGCCGATTTGATTCACTACTTTCCATAAGGCCTGAAGGTTGGCAGCGGTTTTTACTGTAAACCCTGCCTGTTTAGCGAAATAGCCATATTCTGGTCGCCAACGGGCGAAAGCCTGAGCGTCATATCCCCAGTCGCTGGAGTTGGCCAGTTTTTCTTCTTCTTTCAACGTGTGGCGTACCGCGTCATCGAAGGCGATTAACGGTTGTGGGATGAGCGCGCGTAGTGCGGTGTCATCTGCCAGCAGATCGTGTTTTAGCCCCTGAATCAACGCGTTGGCGGTGGTGGGCGGTACGGAAGTAATTACATTGAGAAACCATACCGAAATCCAGCGGGTGGGGAAGGGGATGGGGAACAACCAACGGCGCTTACCGCTCACCGCCATAAAATGTTCAAACTGTTGTTGATAACTGAGCACCTCTGGTCCGGCGGCTTCGAATATCCGATGCTTGCTGGTAGGGTGGTCTAACAGCGCCACCAGATAGTGCAGCAGATTTTCCAGCGCAATAGGCGTAGTGCGTGAACGAACCCAGCGTGGCGGCGTTAACACTGGCAGGTTGTAAACCATATCGCGCATGACTTCGAATGCAGCCGATCCGGCGCCAATAATAATTCCCGCTCGTAGCTCAGTAATCGGTACACCCGCTTCACGCAGAATGTCCGCCGTAGCCTGACGGGCACGCAGATGATCAGACTGCTCATGAGGTGGGGCCTGCAACGAACTGAGAAAGATTAATTGCTTAACGGGGACTTCGCGTAGCGCATCACGCACGTTGAGGGCCACCTGGCGCTCCTGAGCGATGAAATCACCGCCTTCGCCCATGCTGTGCACCAGAAAATAGACGGTATCGATATCCTGCAACAGGGCCGGAAGGTTATCCGGCCAGCTAAGATCGAGTGTATGACAACTGACGTTAGCCAGTTGCCACTTTGCAAGCCTGTCGACATGACGTGCCGCTGCCAGGATCTGATGCCCTTGCTGGCTGAGCGTTTGCACCAGATGTTGACCGATATAGCCACTGGCGCCGAGAACTAAGATGCGTTGCGGCACGCCTTTCTCCTTAACGGGCTAAGAAAGCGCGCCAGTGGGCGGCGACTTCCGCCAGTTGTTCACGCGAGACGTCAAGATGGGTCACCAGGCGGACAATCGGCGAGGCGTTAATCAGCACATTTCTTGCTTTCATATATTCGCCTAACGCGGCGGCATTTTCTTCACCGACACGGACAAACAGCATATTGGTGTCCTGGCGCATCACATCTGCGCCTGCTGCACGCAGTTGCTCCGCCATCCAGGCGGCATTGTCATGGTCTTCCTGCAAACGCGCGACGTTATTTTTCAGCGCATACATCCCGGCAGCAGCCAGAATCCCGGATTGACGCATGCCGCCGCCGGTCATTTTTCGCCAGCGAATGGCACGTTTGATGTAGTCGCGATTACCGACCAGTAATGACCCGACTGGCGTACCAAGACCTTTCGACAGACAAATGGTGAACGAATCACAATATTGCGTGATCTCTTTCAGTTCGCAGCCATAAGCCACCACGGCGTTAAAGATGCGCGCACCGTCAACGTGCAGCGCCAGATTACGCTCGCGGCTAAATTCCCATGCCTGTTTCAGGTATTCACGCGGCAACACTTTGCCGTTGTGGGTGTTTTCGAGACTGAGCAATTTGGTGCGGGCGAAGTGGATATCGTCGGGTTTGATTTTCATTGCGACTTTATCCAACGGTAGCGTACCGTCGGCAGCAGCGTCGATGGGTTGCGGCTGAATACTGCCCAGCACCGCTGCACCACCGGCTTCAAACAGATAGTTATGCGCCGCCTGACCGACAATATACTCCTCGCCGCGTTCGCAGTGACTGAGTAGAGCGACCAGGTTAGCCTGGGTGCCGGTAGGCAGAAAAATGGCGGCTTCTTTACCGGAAAGCTCTGCTGCATAGTTCTGTAGAGCATTGACGGTAGGGTCGTCTCCGTAAACGTCGTCCCCAACCGGGGCGGCCATCATCGCTTCGAGCATGGCGCGGCTCGGTCGGGTTACGGTATCACTGCGTAAATCAATCATGGCATATCCTTATTTATGACGGGAAATGCCATCCTTTTTACCTTAGCCAGTTCGTTTTCGCCAGTTCGATGACTTCATCACCACGTCCGTTGATGATCGCCCGCAACATATACAAGCTAAATCCTTTTGCTTGTTCGAGTTTGATTTGCGGTGGAATGGCTAATTCTTCTTTGGCGACCACCACATCTACCAGTACCGGACCATCAATGGAGAAGGCGCGTTGCAGAGCTTCATCAATTTCAGACGCTTTTTCCACGCGGATACCGGTAATACCGCAGGCTTCGGCAATACGAGCAAAGTTGGTGTCGTGCAATTCGGTGCCGTCAGTCAGATAGCCCCCGACTTTCATTTCCATTGCCACGAAACCCAGCACGCTGTTGTTAAACACGATGATTTTCACCGGTAATTTCATCTGTACTACTGAGAGGAAATCGCCCATCAACATGCTGAATCCACCGTCGCCGCACATGGCGATAACCTGGCGTTCTGGCTCTGTGGCCTGTGCGCCCAGCGCCTGTGGCATGGCGTTGGCCATCGAACCGTGGTTAAACGAACCTAACAATCGGCGTTTACCGTTCATTTTCAGATAACGTGCGGCCCACACGGTTGGCGTACCGACATCACAGGTGAAGATGGCGTCATCATCGGCCAAATGACTGATTTGTTGGGCCAGATATTGCGGGTGGATCGCTTTATCGCTGGGTTTAGCTAAATCGTCCAGCCCTTTGCGGGCATCGCGGTAATGCTCCAGCGCCTTGTCGAGAAATTTGCGATTGGTTTTTTCTTCCACCAGCGGCAGTAATGCACGCAAGGTTGATTTGATATCGCCTACCAGCGCCATATCCACCTTGCTGTGCGCGCCGATGCTCGCTGGATTGATATCAATCTGAATGATTTTGGCATCAACAGGATAGAACGCGCGGTAGGGAAATTGGGTGCCGAGCAACACTAACGTGTCGGCGTTCATCATGGCATGAAAACCGGATGAAAAGCCGATTAAGCCGGTCATTCCCACGTCGTAGGGATTGTCATACTCGACATGTTCTTTCCCGCGCAGGGCATGAACGATGGGCGCTTTAATTTTCCCTGCTAACTCCACAAGCTCTTGATGTGCGTCCGCACAGCCGCTGCCGCACATCAGAGTGATATTGTCGGAATAATGCAGCAGTTGCGCCAGCTTGCGTAATTCTTCTTCTTCCGGTGTTACTACCGGCAGTGGCGCGTGATACCAGCTCGTGGTCGCCCCTTCCGGGGCAGGTTTTAACGCCACATCGCCTGGTAAAACCACTACTGAAACGCCGCGGTTTAACACCGCTTTGCGCATGGCGATCGCCAGCACTTGCGGGATCTGTTCTGGATTGGAAACCAGCTCGCAATAGTGACTACATTCGCGGAATAACTCTTGCGGGTGGGTTTCTTGGAAATAGCCGCTGCCAATTTCGCTGGAAGGGATGTGGGCGGCAATCGCCAGAACTGGAACGTGATTGCGATGGCAATCAAACAGGCCGTTGATTAAGTGCAGGTTGCCGGGGCCACACGATCCCGCGCAGACAGCCAGTTCCCCCGAAAGTTGAGCTTCAGCACCCGCGGCAAAAGCGGCGACTTCTTCATGGCGAGTGGACATCCATTTAATGGTGCCCATCCGATTAAGGCTGTCGCTAAGTCCGTTAAGAGAATCACCTGTGACACCCCAGATGCGTTTCACCCCTGCCGATTCGAGCGTTTTGGCAATATAAGCAGCAACCGTTTGTTTCATGGTTTTCCGTCTCCTGAATGTGATGACGGTAACAAGTTTAGTTCATCTGATGAAAGGTGAAGGGGGCGGGAAAAAAGGAAGCACTAACTGTTAAAATGCCCGATGACAGGATTATCATCGGGCATGGAGCAACTACGCGAGAACTAAATCTCCCTGCGGATGGCAGGAGCAGGCCAACACATAACCTTCGGCGATTTCCGCTTCGGTCAGCGTCATGTTGCTGGTTACCGTATATTCACCGGAAACCACTTTTGTTTTACAGCAGCCGCAAACACCTGCACGGCACGCGGCGACAACCGGAACTTTATTGCTTTCCAGCGCCTCCAACAATGTAGTGCCAACGGGGGCGTAAAACTCTTGCGCCGGTTGCAGTTTGGTGAATTTCAGACCGCTGGTCGCCGCTTCAGCTACTGGCGTAAAGAACTTCTCTTTAAAGAAACGCGTTACGCCGAGCGCTTTTACTTCCTGTTCCACCCAATCCATATACGGCGCCGGACCACAGGTCATGACGGTGCGTGAGGCTAAGTCAGGAACACTTTCCAGCAGTTCGCGGGTCAGACGTCCGGCAACGAACCCCTCGGTAATGTTATTTTCCGCTACCAGTGTCAGTGGATAATGACTCCATTCGTCGGCAAAAATGACATCCTGCGGCGTGCGCACGTTGTAGATCACTTGGACATCTGCCTGCGGACGGTTTTTCGCCAACCAGCGACGCATCGACATAATCGGCGTGACGCCGCAGCCTGCCGCCAGCAGCAGGAATTTATCTTCTGGCTTATCGTCGCAGGTGAATTCCCCCATCGCATCCGAAAGCCAGATATAGTCGCCGCGTTTTACGTCGCGGGTCAGCCACTGGGAACCGACACCATCATCAATTCGCCGCACGGTCAGTGTGATGTATTCACTCACGCCCGGTGTGGAGGAAATAGTATAAGCACGCAGCGTCTCTGCCGAGTTACGTACGCTGACCAGCGCATATTGCCCGGCGCGATACGGATAGTAATCGTGGCAAATCAGAGAAAGGGTCCACACATCTGGCGTTTCTTGCTTAATGTGATGAACCTGCATCCGCCACGGGCATTGATTCGTTGGCATCGTCATTCAAAAACTCCTTACGCGCTCAACAGTTGCTTCATATCTTCTTCAACAGTGGTGATAGAACGCAGACCGAATTTTTCGTTCAGCACCGCCAGCAGATCTGGCGTCAGGAAGCCCGGCGCAGTTGGGCCAGTGACGATATTTTTCACGCCCAGAGAAAGCAGCGTCAGCAGAATGACAATCGCTTTCTGTTCGAACCAGGAGAGCACCAGTGACAGCGGCAGGTCGTTAACTCCGCAGCCCAGTTTTTCTGCCAGCGTCACCGCCAGAATTATCGCAGAGTAAGCATCGTTACATTGACCGGCATCCACCAGACGCGGCAGACCTTCGATATCGCCAAACTCGAGCTTGTTAAAGCGATATTTACCACAGGCGAGGGTCAGGATCAGACAGTCATCCGGCACGCTGGTGGCGAAATCGGTGAAGTAATGGCGTTCGCCGCGCGCGCCGTCACAGCCGCCAAGCAGGAAGATATGACGCAGTTTTTCACGGC
>NZ_BBMY01000079.1 GCF_000759775.1 Escherichia albertii NBRC 107761 = DSM 17582 | reverse complement strand
CCGTGTGTGCAGACCATAAGCCATTGCGGCTGCCGTTGGCTCATTAATTAAACGCACGGCATTTAACCCAGCTAATTCGGCGGCTAAACGGGTGTGTTTGCGTTGTTCATCACTGAAATAAGCTGGAACAGAGATCACCACATTTTTAATTGGCTGTTGCAGGAATTCTTCGGCATCTTCTTTTAATGAGCGTAATACCAGAGAGGACAATTCCGGCGCATTGAATGTTTCACCGCCTAAACGCCAGTTGGTATTACTGCCCATCGCGCGTTTAAATAATGCTGCGGTTTTATCAGGATGCGACGTTCGCCGGGAGACTGCCGGCTTGCCGACCAGAATATGATTATTTTCATCCATGCTAATTATGGATGGCGTTAAATATTCACCGAATTTATTGGGAATTAATTGTGCAGCGCCGTCTTTCCAGACAGCAATTAAACTATTGGTGGTGCCGAGGTCGATACCAATGGCGAGTTCTGCATTATCCATTGCATTTACATCTTGAAGGAAAAAAGAGAGAACCAGAGTAAGACCACCACATTCTTATGTGGTGATCTTAATCAACTGCGGATATTAAGCGTAAAATTTCAGACGATCTGCCAGTAAATCAACAAAGCCCTGACGATCAACGTCGACCATTACGGTAGCATTCGGTTTATTGCTCGTCAGATAGTAATAATCAACAACCGTCATACCCTGGGTGTATTTACCTTGAGTTTCGACGCCGACCCAGCGTTCCACGGTCGTGAACAGTTCTGGTTTCAGCAGCCAGGCGATGGTGCATGGGTCATGCAGCGGTGCGCCGACAAAGCCCCATTTTTCGTCTTTGTGATATTCAAAGAAGAAATCCAGCAATTCGGCAACAATGGTTGAAATTGGGTTACCAATGGCGCGGAAACGCTCGGTATCTTCAACATAAATTTGCGCTTTGTGAGTAACATCCAGACCGGCCATCACCACCGGAATCCCGGACTGGAAGACAATTTCTGCCGCTTCCGGGTCCACGTAAATATTAAACTCAGCGGCTGGCGTCCAGTTACCGAGTCCCATTGCGCCGCCCATAATCACAATTCGGGCAATTTTGCTATGCAACTCAGGATGGCTATTAAGCAGTAAGGCGACGTTGGTTTGCGGTCCGGTAGAAACAATAGTGACAGGTTCAGCACTTTCGCGCAGTGTTTTTGCCATTAGTTCTACCGCCGTGCAATTTTGCGGTGCAAACGCTGGTTCCGGTAATGCCGGACCGTCCAGACCGCTTTCGCCGTGTACATTGTCTGCGATAATCAAATCACGCATGAGTGGTTTCACCGCGCCGCCAGCAACCGGAATATCGGTGCGGTTAAGTAAGGTCAACATGCGCAGAACATTGCGCAACGTCTTTTCAGGCGTCTGGTTTCCGGCCGAAGAGGTGATGGCTTTGACATCCAGTTCCGGTGAGGCGAGGGCGAGAACGATTGCGATAGCGTCGTCGTGACCCGGATCGCAATCCAAAATAATTGGCAGTGCCATTGTTGCTCCTTGTTGTGTGCTTCTTTGCGACAAGGGTAACGCCAGGATGTAACCGATACGAGGGGCGAAACGAGAAAGCGTGAGATGGCGCGCACTTGAGTATGCGCGCCAGAAGGATTAATGCAGTATTTTCGCGAGGAAGTCTTTTGCACGCTCCGATTTTGGGTCATCAAAGAAAGCGTCTTTCGGCGAATCTTCAACAATTTTTCCCTCGTCCATAAAGATAACCCTGTTCGCCACTTTGCGGGCAAAGCCCATTTCGTGGGTCACTACCATCATGGTCATTCCTTCGTTCGCCAGTTCGACCATCACGTCCAGCACTTCGTTGATCATCTCCGGGTCTAATGCTGATGTTGGTTCGTCGAACAACATTGCAATCGGGTCCATGCATAACGCGCGAGCGATCGCTACACGCTGTTGCTGACCACCGGAAAGCTGCGCCGGAAACTTATTGGCGTGTGCGGAAAGTCCAACGCGCTCCAGCAATTTCAGAGCCTTTTCGCGGGCGGGCGCTTTATCGCGTTTAAGCACTTTCACCTGTGCCAGCGTCAGGTTTTCGATAATCGACAGATGGGGGAACAGTTCAAAATGCTGGAACACCATCCCGACGCGGGAACGCAGCTTCGCCAGATCGGTTTTCTTATTGTTAACCATAATACCATCAACGGTGATTTCACCTTGCTGCACTGGTTCGAGACCGTTGACGGTTTTAATCAGCGTCGATTTACCAGAACCTGACGGACCGCAAACCACCACCACTTCGCCTTTTTTCACTTCGGTTGAGCAGTCGGTCAGCACCTGAAAGTGACCATACCATTTTGAAACATTCTTCAGGGTAATCATTATGCTGTCCTTCTTTTCAAGTAGCTGATCAACAACGATGCGCTAAGGCTAATAACGAAATAAACAAATCCGGCAAACAGGATCATCTCGACCTGCGTACCATCGCGCTCACCAATGGTTGAGGCGGTGCGGAAGAAATCGGCCAGAGATAACACATACACCAGCGAGGTATCCTGAAACAGTACGATGCCCTGAGTGAGCAGCAGCGGCACCATCGCGCGAAATGCCTGCGGAAGAATAATCAGTTTCATCGACTGCCAGTGGGTCATGCCGAGCGCCAGCGCGGCGCTCGACTGTCCACGGGAGATGCTTTGAATACCTGCGCGGATAATTTCTGAATAGTAGGCCGCTTCAAACATCGAAAACGCCACCATCGCAGAAATTAAACGGATATCGGTTTTTGGCGATAATCCCAGCACGTTTTGCAGAAAACCCGGCACAATCAGGTAAAACCACAACAGTACCATCACCAGTGGGATCGAACGGAACACGTTAACGTAGGCTTTGGCAAACCACGCAACGGGCGCAAAGCTGGACAAGCGCATCACCGCCAGCATCGTGCCCCACAAAATACCAATCACTACTGCCGTGACGGTGATTTTCAGGGTGATCACCAGTCCATCCAGTAGATAAGGCAGGGAAGGGACAATAGAACTCCAGTCAAACTCGTACATTATTTGCCTCCCATGTTGCCGGGCAGGCGAACTTTACGTTCAACCAGCGTCATCGCCAGCATGATAACCGCGTTAATCAACACATAAGCCAGTGTGATGGCGGTAAACGATTCCCAGGCGTGGGCCGAGTAATCGAGCAATTTACCGGCCTGCGCCGCCATATCCACCAGACCGATGGTTGACGCGATAGCGGAGTTTTTCACCAGGTTCATCATCTCGGAGGTCATCGGCGGGACGATAACACGATAGGCATTAGGCAGCAGCACGTAGCGGTAGGCCTGCGGCAGTGTCAATCCCATCGCCAGCGCGGCATTCTTCTGCCCTCGCGGCAGCGACTGAATTGCGGCGCGGACCTGTTCGCAAACACGGGCGGCGGTAAACAGCCCCAGACAGAGCATGGAAGAGAGGAAAAACTGAATATTAGGGTCCAGTTCCGCCTTAAACCACATGCCGATTTTTTCCGGCAGCAGCTCCGGGATCACCAGATACCAGGTAAAGAACTGGACGATCAACGGAACGTTGCGGAACAATTCGACGTACAACGTACCCAGACCGGAGAGAAAACGGTTAGGAACGGTGCGTAAAATGCCAAAAAATGAACCGACGAGGAAAGCGATAATCCAGGCGCAGATCGACAAAGCGATAGTGACCTGAAAACCGCTCCAGATCCAGCCGAGATAGGTGGTGTTGCCGAATGGGGCTTGTTGCAAAAAAATACCCCAGTTCCAGTCTATAGACATAAATCTACTCCAGAAAAAAGAGGGTAGTAGCGTTAACTGCTACCCTCGAAGATTGTTACTCAGCGTATTGCGGTTTTCAGGCCCGATGGGGAACGACCATCAGGCGTATAGTCTGTCCGTGCTACGTAACAATCGAGAGGGCTGGAATTTCCGCCCTTGGTTCTTGTAATTAATTCAGTGCCTTGTCATTCGGTTCTTTGAACAGCGCTTTCATTTCGTCTGACAGTTCGAAATTCATGTTCAGGTTTTTCGGCGGAATGGGGTTTTTGAACCACTTATCAAACCATTTTTCCGCTTCACCGGAGGTCTGCACCTGAACGATGGTGTCATCCATCAGTTTTTTGAACTGCGGATCGTCTTTACGCAACATGCAACCGTAGGCTTCCTGAGACTGCGGCTTGCCGACGATTTCCCAGTTACCCGGTTTCTTCGCTTTCGCCCGTTCACCGGCCAACAAGGCATCATCCATCATAAAGGCAACGGCACGACCGCTTTCCAGAGTGCGGAAAGAATCGCCGTGGTCCTTAGCACTGATAATGCGCATATTCATTTTTTGCTCTTCATTCAGTTTGTTGAGCAAAACTTCGGAGGTTGTGCCGGAAGTCACCACCACGGCTTTGTCTTTCAGATCAGCAAAATCTTTAATATCGCCGCCTTTTTTGGTCAGCAGGCGTGTACCGACCACGAAAATGGTATCGGAGAAAGCGGCTTGTTTCTGGCGCTCAAGGTTGTTAGTGGTAGAACCACACTCAAAGTCGAATGTGCCGTTTTGCAGTAGTGGAATACGGTTTTGTGAGGTGATTGGTATCAGTTTTACCTGCAGATCCGGTTTGTTGAGTTTCTTTTTCACTGCTTCAACAATGGCGTTGGAATAATCCTGCGAGTAACCCACCACTTTTTGCTGATTGTCGTAATAAGAAAAAGGCACCGAGGATTCACGATGCCCGACGACAATCACGCCGTTTTTGGCGATTTTGTCCAGAGTGCTGCCTGCTGCCGGGGCGGCATCTTCTGCCTGTGCCAGTCCTGCGGAAAGTGCCAGGGCCAGGATTGCTGTGGCAGGTTTACGTAATTGCATATCCAACTCCTTTATCTTCTGCGTTAATAACGCATGGATACCCGTTGTGAGTGTTTGTGTTGTTATCATCTGCAACTTTATTGTGCAGTGTTGTGTTTGCTAGGTAACATTTAGTTTGACTAAATGTAAAGATATTGCTGTTTTATTGTTTGGTTTTGCGAGATGCACCGCACCATTCCGAAGCAAAATTCTTAAAATGCACTCTTTTGGTGCTACCGATGGATTGTTATGGTGCAACCGGGTTGTACTTGCGTCGGCTTAGGGTTCGCCTTGTATAACAAAGCAATAGATGTGCCAGAAACAGAAGGAAGGACTTTGTAAGCTGGATAAAGTGTTTGCGCCGGATCTGGCAAATGTGCCGAAATACAAGATGTATCCCGGCACGATAAGAAGGGATTATTTACGTCGCTGACGCAAACTCATCAACACAGCGGCAAAACCAAACAGTGCCGTCAGCACCCACAGCGGCCAGTTGCCGGTACGGGCGTACGGTGTGAGTCCGGTGGTCGGCGTCACGTTGGTGGTCAGTACCTGGCGAGTGAACTGCGGGATCATCGCCTGAATCTCACCCTGCGGACCAATCACTGCTGTAATGCCGTTATTGGTACTGCGCAGCAACGGGAGTGCCAGTTCCAGCGCACGCATTCGCGCCATCTGGAAGTGCTGCCACGGACCGATAGACTTACCAAACCACGCATCGTTAGAGATGGTCAGCAGATAGTCGGTATCCGGGCGGAAGTTATCGCGTACCTGCTCACCAAGAATGATCTCGTAGCAAATCGCTGCGGTAAGCTGAATACCATTCAACGACAGCGGCGGCTGGATGTAAGGTCCACGGCTGAACGATGACATCGGCAGATCAAAGAACGGCGCTAACGGACGCAGAATTGACTCCAGCGGAACAAACTCGCCAAACGGCACCAGATGGTTTTTGTTATAGCGATTGGCTGATTCGTAGCTGTACGGCGCACCTTTACCCAGCGTGATGATGGTGTTGTAAGTATCGTAGCGGTTCTGCTTGTTGAGGCGCGCGTCGACAATTCCGGTGATCAGCGAGCTACCTTTCTCGCGCAACTCATTGTCCAGGGCTTTGAGGAATGGTTGCTGATTAATCTCCAGATCGGTAATTGCCGATTCAGGCCAGATAATCAGCGACGATTTGCCCATCAGCGGCGCCGTCGCGTTGTAGTAAATTTTCAGCGTATTAAGAAGCTGACCTTCGTCCCACTTCAGCGATTGCGGAATATCGCCCTGGACCATTGAGACCTGGATGGTTTTCTCCGGGTGTGGTGTAAACCACTGGATGTAACGCAGCGGGAAGGGGAGGACAAACAGGACAATGGCGGCGACCAGCGGACGCCAGTTGCGTTTTACCAGCGCCAGCGCCAGCAGGCCGCTGACCATCATCAGCAGGAAGTTAATGGCTTCCACGCCCATTATTGGCGCCAGCCCTTTTAACGGCCCGTCAATCTGGCTATAGCCGAACTGCAACCACGGGAAGCCGGTCAGCACCCAACCGCGCAGAAACTCAGTCATTTGCCAGAGAGCAGGGGCGGCAATCGCCACGCGTAGCCAGGTGGTTTTCGGCCATAGCCGCGCCAGCACGCCGGCAAACAACCCGGTATACAACGAAAGATATGCGGCCAGCAGTACCACCAGGAAGACATTAACTGGGCCGGGCATGCCGCCAAAGGTCGCGATACTGACATAGACCCAGTTAATACCAGTGCCAAACAGGCCAAATCCCCAGCAAAAACCGATAGCGGCTGACTGGAGCGGACGGCGGTTAAAGGTCAATGCCTGAAGCCCCATCAGCGAAATAATCGCCGCAGGCCAGACGTCGTAAGGAGAGAAGGCCAGCGTTCCGCAGGCGCCGAATAATAACGCCAGCAGCAGGCGAATGCGCTGGCGTTCAATTAATGAGGCAAAAGCCATGTAGTTTTATATCCAATATCGGTTTTATTCATCCAGCTTCGGCTGGGGTGAGTCATCCGGGATTTTGACATGAACCTGAATAATACGCCGACTGTCGGCCATCGCCACTTTGAACTGGTAACCGTCGATGTCGATGGTTTCACCGCGCGCCGGGAGATGCCCAAACGCCTGCATCACCAGACCACCGATGGTGTCAACCTCTTCATCGCTAAAGTGGGTGCCAAACGCTTCGTTGAAATCTTCAATGGAAGCCAGTGCGCGCACGGTCCAGGTGTGACGGCTAAGCTGACGGAAGTCGATATCATCTTCTTCGTCATACTCGTCCTCAATCTCACCAACAATCAGTTCCAGGATGTCTTCAATGGTCACCAGGCCGGAAACCCCGCCGAATTCGTCAATGACGATCGCCATGTGGTAGCGCTGAGATCGAAACTCTTTCAGCATCCGGTCTACGCGCTTACTTTCAGGAACGACAACTGCCGGACGTAACACTTTGTCCATGCTGAAGGCTTCAGCATCACTGCGCATAAACGGCAGCAAATCTTTCGCCATCAGAATCCCTTCAATGTGATCTTTGTCCTCACTGATGACCGGGAAACGCGAGTGAGCGGACTCGATGATGACATCAAGGCATTCGTCCAGTGTCTGGTTGCGTTTCAGGGTAATCATCTGGGAGCGAGGGATCATGATGTCGCGAACGCGTTGGTCTGCGATGTCCATTACCCCCTCGAGCATATCGCGCGTATCTTCGTCGATAAGGTCGTTCTGCCCGGAATCACGGATCAGCGCCAGCAGTTCTTCACGGTTTTTCGGTTCACCGTGGAAAAGTTGGCTCAGTAACAGGGAGAAAAATCCCTTCTTGTTGCTTATCGTGTCACTACTGTGTGAATTGTCGTCGCTCATGGCGTCGTATGGGTTCTCATGTTAGTTAATCAAAACGCCGTTGTTAATCACCAACGGCAGGGACGTCTGCCAGTCAAATGTCTGGCAAGTTATTCTTTCTCGGCAATGTACGGATCCTCATAGCCCAGAGCAAGCATAATCTCTGTTTCGAGGGCTTCCATCTCTTCTGCTTCGTCATCTTCGATGTGATCGTAACCTAACAAATGCAGACTGCCGTGCACCACCATATGCGCCCAGTGCGCTTCCAGCGGCTTGCCTTGCTCCAGTGCCTCCTGCTCAACGACCTGACGGCAGATAACCAGATCGCCCAGCAGCGACATTTCCATGCCAGGCGGCACCTCAAACGGGAAGGAGAGCACGTTGGTCGGCTTATCCTTACCGCGATAAGTCAGATTAAGGCTGTGGCTTTCGGCGGTATCGACCAGGCGAATGGTCACTTCCGATTCTTCCTGAAACTGCGGGATCACCGCATTCAGCCATGTCTGAAACTGGCTCTCTTCCGGCTGCCCGGAATTATCTTCACATGCCAGTTGTAAATCGAGGATCACCTGACTCATTTTTGTTCCTGTTCTTCGCGCTTGCGTTCTGCCGCCAGCGCCGCTTTACGTTTTTGTTCGGCTTCTTCCCAGGCTTCATAAGCGTTAACGATACGCGCCACCACCGGGTGACGAACCACGTCTTCGCTGTGGAAGAAGTTAAAGCTAATTTCTTCGACTTCAGCCAGCACTTCGATGGCATGACGCAGGCCTGACTTGGTGTTGCGCGGCAGGTCAATCTGCGTGACATCGCCGGTGATAACCGCTTTAGAGTTAAAACCGATACGGGTCAGGAACATCTTCATCTGTTCGATGGTGGTGTTCTGGCTCTCATCGAGAATGATAAACGCGTCGTTCAGCGTACGACCGCGCATATAGGCCAGCGGGGCGACTTCAATGACGTTGCGCTCAATCAGCTTCTCGACTTTCTCAAAGCCCAGCATCTCAAACAGCGCGTCGTACAGCGGGCGCAGATACGGGTCTACTTTCTGGCTTAAATCGCCAGGCAGGAAGCCCAGTTTCTCACCGGCTTCGACCGCCGGACGGGTCAGCAAAATACGACGGATTTCCTGACGCTCCAGGGCATCAACTGCCGCAGCTACCGCCAGGTAGGTTTTACCCGTACCCGCCGGGCCAACGCCGAAGGTAATGTCATGGTCGAGAATATTGGCGATGTACTGCGCCTGGTTTGGCGTGCGCGGCTTAATTACGCCGCGTTTGGTTTTGATATTGACCGCTTTGCCGTACTCCGGCACGCTCTCCGCGCTTTGCTCCAGCACGCGCGCTTCTTTAATCGCAAGGTGGATTTGCTCAGGTTCGATATCCTGAATCTGACCACGCATCGGGGCTGTATCGACATACAGGCTGCGCAGAATGTCTGCCGCGGCGGTAACGCAAATCGGACGGCCAGTCAGCTTAAAGTGGTTATCGCGGCGATTGATCTCGATGCCGAGACGGCGTTCGAGTTGTTTGATGTTGTCATCAAACGGGCCGCACAGGCTCAACAGACGCGCATTGTCTGCTGGCTCCAGGGTAATTTCGCGAGTGTCTATGTTCAAACCGTTCCTCTTATCTGTATGCCGCCGGAAGCTGAACATTCACCGGCCTATAAGGAAATTATTCACGCCACAGGAAGAAGGCGCAAGCATTGCGATAAAGATGGGGATAACGAGAGAAAAAACAAGGCCCACCGGAACGGCGGGCCAGTGATTATTGACGAAGTGCGTGTTGTTCATGTCAGATGCGGCGTAAACGCCTTATCCGGCCTACAAATTCATGCGAATTCAATATATTGCTGGAATCATGTAGGCCTGATAAGCGTAGCGCATCAGGCAATTTGCGTTTGTCGTCAGTCTCAAAACTTACCAGATCGGCGGGCCTGAGAATTACGGCTGATAATAACCTACGCCGAGGTCGTTTTCTTTGCGAGTACGGGCAATCACCGATTCCGGTGTTTCTGCCACGCGCAGACCCATTTCATCTTCAGTACGCACCACTTTACCGCGCAGGGAGTTCGGGTAGACGTCGGTAATTTCTACATCGACGAATTTACCAATCATATCCGGCGTGCCTTCAAAGTTGACCACACGGTTATTTTCGGTTCGTCCTGAAAGCTCCATGATGTTCTTACGCGAAGTACCTTCTACCAGAATGCGCTGGGTGGTGCCGAGCATCCGGCGGCTCCATGCCATCGCTTGCTGATTAATGCGCTCTTGCAGAATATACAGACGCTGCTTCTTCTCTTCTTCCGACACGTCATCAACCATATCGGCGGCTGGCGTGCCCGGACGTGCGGAGAAGATAAAGCTGTAGCTCATGTCGAAATTGACGTCGGTAATCAGCTTCATCGTTTTCTCGAAGTCTTCGGTAGTTTCGCCAGGGAAGCCAACGATGAAGTCAGAACTGATTTGAATATCCGGGCGCGCCGCACGCAGTTTACGGATGATCGCTTTGTACTCCAGCGCCGTGTGGGTACGTCCCATCAGATTAAGGATGCGATCGGAACCGCTCTGTACCGGCAGATGCAGGAAACTCACCAGCTCCGGCGTGTCGCGATACACTTCGATGATATCGTCGGTGAATTCGATCGGATGGCTGGTGGTAAAGCGAATACGATCGATCCCGTCGATCGCTGCAACCAGACGCAGCAGATCGGCAAACGTTCCGGTGGTGCCGTCGTAGTTCTCACCACGCCAGGCATTCACGTTCTGACCGAGCAGGTTGACTTCACGCACGCCCTGAGCCGCAAGTTGGGCGATCTCAAACAGAATATCGTCGGAAGGACGGCTTACCTCTTCACCGCGGGTGTAAGGCACCACGCAGTAGGTGCAATATTTATTGCAGCCTTCCATGATGGAGACAAACGCGGTCGGCCCTTCGGCGCGCGGTTCCGGCAGACGGTCAAACTTCTCGATTTCCGGGAAGCTGATATCTACAACCGGGCTACGGTCGCCGCGCACGGAGTTGATCATCTCCGGCAGACGGTGCAGCGTTTGCGGCCCAAAAATAATATCGACATAGTGGGCGCGCTGGCGAATGTGGTCGCCTTCCTGCGAAGCCACACAACCGCCGACGCCGATAATCAGGTCTGGATTTTTCTCTTTTAACAGTTTCCAGCGACCCAACTGATGGAAGACTTTTTCCTGAGCCTTCTCGCGGATTGAGCAGGTGTTCAGCAGTAGCACATCCGCTTCTTCCGCCACGTCGGTCAGTTGATAGCCGTGGGTGGCATCCAGCAGATCGGCCATCTTCGATGAATCGTACTCGTTCATCTGACAGCCCCAGGTTTTAATATGGAGTTTTTTGGTCATCGACTTGCTCTTGCGAAATAGTAGCCAGGAATGCAGGGCGCATAGTGTAATGCTTTGCTGCCGTTGTGACCAGTATGAGCGTTATCAGCCCTTGGGGGTAAAAATCCTGTAAACTTAAAGCATATTGCTAACAGGATGATTGACCATGACAAATCAACCAACGGAAATTGCCATTGTCGGCGGAGGAATGGTCGGCGGCGCACTGGCACTGGGACTGGCACAGCACGGATTTTCTGTAACGGTTATCGAACATGCCCAGCCCGCGCCGTTTGTTGCTGATAGCCAACCGGATGTGCGGATCTCGGCGATCAGCGCGGCTTCGGTATCATTACTTAACGGTTTAGGCGTCTGGGACGCGGTACAGGCTATGCGTTGCCATCCTTATCGCAAACTGGAAACCTGGGAGTGGGAAACGGCGCATGTGGTGTTTGACGCCGCCGAGCTAAAATTGCCGTTGCTTGGCTATATGGTGGAAAACACCGTCCTGCAACAGGCGCTGTGGCAGGCGCTGGAAGCGCATCCGAAAGTGACGTTGCGTGTACCGACTTCGCTGATTGCATTGCATCGCGACAATGATCTTCAGATGCTGGAACTGAAGGGCGGTGAAGTGATCCACGCGAAGCTGGTGATTGGTGCCGACGGCGCAAATTCGCAGGTGCGGCAGATGGCGGGAATTGGCGTTCATGCCTGGCAGTATGCGCAGTCGTGTATGTTGATTAGCGTGCAGTGTGAGAATGATCCTGGTGACAGCACCTGGCAGCAGTTTACCCCGAACGGACCGCGTGCATTTTTGCCGTTGTTTGATAACTGGGCATCGCTGGTGTGGTATGACTCTCCGGCACGCATTCGCCAGTTGCAGAATATGAATATGGCGCAGCTACAGGCGGAAATCGTGAAGCATTTCCCGTCGCGTCTTGGGTATGTAACACCGCTTGCCGCTGGTGCTTTTCCGCTGACGCGCCGCCATGCATTGCAGTATGTGCAGCCGGGGCTTGCGCTGGTGGGCGATGCCGCGCATACCATCCATCCGCTGGCGGGGCAGGGGGTGAATCTTGGTTATCGTGATGTCGATGCCCTGATTGATGTTCTGGTCAACGCCCGCAGCTATGGCGAAGCGTGGGCCAGTTATCCAATCCTCAAGCGTTACCAGATGCGGCGCATGGCGGATAACTTCATTATGCAAAGTGGTATGGATCTGTTTTACGCCGGATTCAGCAATAATCTGCCGCCGCTGCGTTTTGTGCGTAATCTCGGGTTAATGGCGGCAGAACGTGCAGGAGTGCTGAAACGTCAGGCGCTGAAGTATGCGTTAGGATTGTAGTTTCACAATATTGCCGGATGCATGCCAACTGTAGGTCGGATAAGACGCGTTAGCGTCGCATCCGACATTGAAGGATAAGGCGTGTCAGTATCACATTCGACATTGAATATATGCAGAAAAGCAAAAAGCTCGCCGAAGCGAGCTTTTTTAATATGGCTGGGGTACGAGGATTCGAACCTCGGAATGCCGGAATCAGAATCCGGTGCCTTACCGCTTGGCGATACCCCAATTGTGCGTTCAGCAAAGAACGCTTTTAAATTTGGCTGGGGTACGAGGATTCGAACCTCGGAATGCCGGAATCAGAATCCGGTGCCTTACCGCTTGGCGATACCCCAACAAATTGGTTTTTGAATTTGCCGAACTTGTTCGACACATTCAGAATTTGGTGGCTACGACGGGATTCGAACCTGTGACCCCATCATTATGAGTGATGTGCTCTAACCAACTGAGCTACGTAGCCAGATTGTTTCTTCGATGGCTGGGGTACCTGGATTCGAACCAGGGAATGCCGGTATCAAAAACCGGTGCCTTACCGCTTGGCGATACCCCAATAACCGGGCGGTGAACCGCTTACTCGAAGAAGATGGCTGGGGTACCTGGATTCGAACCAGGGAATGCCGGTATCAAAAACCGGTGCCTTACCGCTTGGCGATACCCCAACAAATTTCTTACAGAATGGAGAACTTCAAACTATATCATTGCCAGCCGAGGTGGCTAACTTACAGCCTAGATATGCCCCATCCGTACAACGCTTTCTGGTGAATGGTGCGGGAGGCGAGACTTGAACTCGCACACCTTGCGGCGCCAGAACCTAAATCTGGTGCGTCTACCAATTTCGCCACTCCCGCAAAAAGATGGTGGCTACGACGGGATTCGAACCTGTGACCCCATCATTATGAGTGATGTGCTCTAACCAACTGAGCTACGTAGCCATCTTTTTTTTCGCGATACCTTATCGGCGTTGCGGGGCGCATTATGCGTATAGAGCCTGGCAGCGTCAACCTCTTTTTCAAGGAAAATTGCGCGAAACTGACTGTTTGGTTAGGTTGCGAACAGCGTGGCGCTATATTCGTCAATTATTGTCTATTATTCGTTTTGCTGATGTTATTTAAGTATAAAAAAAGAGCCCCGTAGGGCCCTTTTCATGATGAAAAATTATTTGTACGCCGATTGGTGAACGCCAACTGCGCGACCAGACGGATCGTCCATTTTCTTGAACGCTTCATCCCACTCAATCGCTTTGGCAGATGAACAAGCAACGGACGGGCCGCCTGGTACGCACTCTGCGGCACTTGGGATTGGGAACAGTTCTTCAAAGATCTCCCGGTACAGATACGCTTCTTTTGAGGTCGGTGTGTTGTACGGGAAGCGGAAGCGGGCAGTTTCCAGCTGTTGATCAGTAACCTGCCGTGCCGCCACTTCTTTCAGTGTGTCGATCCAGCTATAACCAACACCATCCGAGAATTGTTCTTTTTGTCGCCAGGCGACGCTTGCCGGTAGATACGACTCAAAACATTCACGCAGGATATGCTTTTCCATCTTACCGTTGCCGCACATTTTATCCTGCGGGTTAATGCGCATCGCCACATCGAGGAATTTCTTGTCGAGGAACGGAACGCGTGCTTCCACGCCCCAGGCCGACATCGCTTTGTTGGCGCGCGCGCAGTCATACATATGCAGGGCCAGCAGTTTACGCACCGTTTCTTCATGCAGTTCTTTAGCGTTTGGCGCTTTGTGGAAGTAGAGATAACCGCCAAACACTTCATCAGAACCTTCACCGGATAGCACCATTTTAATGCCCATCGCTTTGATCTTACGCGACATTAAATACATCGGTGTTGAAGCGCGAATAGTGGTCACATCATAAGTTTCGATGTGGTAAATCACATCGCGGATGGCATCCAGACCTTCCTGTACAGTGAAGTGAATTTCGTGATGCACAGTGCCCAGATGGTTTGCCACTTCCTGGGCTGCTTTCAGATCCGGTGAACCCGGCAGACCTACAGCAAAGGAGTGCAACTGCGGCCACCAGGCTTCAGAGCGTTCCTGATCTTCCACGCGACGAGCGGCATATTTCTTGGTGATAGCAGAAATAATTGAGGAATCCAGACCACCCGAGAGCAGCACACCGTAAGGCACGTCAGACATCAGATGGCTTTTCACGGAATCTTCCAGTGCCTGACGCAATTCGTTTTTGTCGGTCACGTTATCTTTCACCGCATCGTAGTCGAACCAGTCGCGATGATAATAAGAACGGATTTCGCCGTCCTGACTCCATAAATAGCTCCCCGCCGGGAACTCTTTAATCGTGCGGCATACTGGCACGAGAGCTTTCATTTCTGAGGCCACATACAGCTGACCGTGTTCGTCATAACCCATATACAGCGGGATGATCCCCAGATGGTCGCGACCAATCAGGTAGGCATCTTTTTCTCTGTCATACAAGGCAAAGGCAAACATACCCTGCAAGTCGTCGAGAAATTCCGGCCCTTTTTCCTGATACAGCGCGAGGATCACTTCGCAGTCAGACCCGGTCTGGAACTGGTAACGATCGCCATATTCGGCGCGTAAGGCCTGGTGGTTGTAGATTTCACCGTTTACCGCCAGTACGTGAGTTTTTTGTTGGTTGTAGAGAGGTTGCGCTCCCGCGTTAACGTCAACAATTGACAGACGTTCGTGGGCGAGAATGGCGTTATCGCTGGCATAAATACCGGACCAGTCCGGGCCACGATGACGCATCAGGCGTGACAGCTCGAGTGCTTTCTTACGCAGCTCAACTGCGTCTGTTTTGATATCGAATACGCCAAAAATTGAACACATAACCTTCTCCGTTAACCTGGTATTTGTTGCTTGTTGTGTTTGCTTGTTTAAAAAAATGCCGCAAAGCAGCACTGTGCGCAAGCGATTTGGCGGTGGAAAAATAAAAAACGTAATGGCGATTGCTGATTTGTGAAAAAGGATAGGGTGTGGTGGCGTATTTATTGATGGATCGATAATTTTTGACGGGTTTTATTGAATGGGGTGATTTTAATGATGGAAAAAAATAAGAAACCACGCTCTGAGGCGTGGTTGCTATTCAGATAACGTCGATTTCAGCGACCGACGGGTAAATCCAGCTGGGGCGGAACGGCATACTGTCGATATCGTCAAGCGACGAAACGCCGGAGAGTACCAGAATCGTTTCCAGACCGGCCTGGAAGCCCGCCAGAATATCGGTACGCAGGTTATCGCCGACAATCACCGTTTCTTCCGAGTGGGCCTGCATTTTGTTTAATGCCGCGCGGATGATCCACGGGCTGGGCTTACCAACATAGAACGGTTTACGCCCGGAAATTTTCTCAATGCCTGCACACAGTGCGCCACAAGCAGGATAAAAACCGCGTCCGTGGGTATCCGGGTTGGTCGCGATAAATCGTGCACAGTTAGCGACGAAATAGGCTGCTTTATGCATCATTTCCCAGTTATAGGAGCGCGTTTCGCCAACAATCACAAAGTCAGGATTCACATCGGTAATGGTGAAACCCGCTTTGTACAGCTCATGGATAAGCGCGCCCTCGCCCACCACATAGGCTTTCTTGCCTTCCTGGCGACGCAGGAAATCGGCGGTCGCCATCGCGGAGGTATAAAACACGCTGTCTGGCACATCGACACCAGCCGTGGCAAAGCGGTTCGCCAGATCTTGCCCAGTCTGCGAAGGATAGTTGGTCAGCAACACCAGCGGCAGGCCTTTATCCATAATCCCGTGCAAAAATTCCGCTGCACCCGGTACGGCGACGTTATCGTGCATCAGCACGCCGTCGATATCGCAAATTACATTTTTAATGGTCATGGACTACCCAGAATATTGACAACAATAAGCGCCACTATAAAAGCACATTAATTTTCCAGCAAATGCTGGAGCAAAATACCGTTGAGCATGGCGCGTTTTACCAGCGCAAAAGCGCCGATTGCCGAGCGGTGATCCAGCTCAGAACGCACCACTGGCAGATTAGTGCGAAACGCTTTCAGCGCCTGGGTATTAATGCAGCTTTCAATAGCAGGGAGCAGCACTTTATCGGCTTCGGTTATCTCACCGGCAATGACAATTTTTTGCGGATTAAATAAGTTGATAGCAATGGCGATGGTTTTGCCCAGATGACGACCAACATACTCAATCACTTCCGACGCCAGGCTATCGCCTTTGTTCGCGACTTTGCAGATAGTTTTGATGGTGCAGTCGTCCAGCGGTACACGACTCTGGTAGCCCTGCTTTAACAGATTCAACACCCGTTGTTCAATGGCCGCGTTGGCGGCGATAGTTTCCAGGCAGCCAAAGTTGCCGCAGTGGCAGCGTTCACCCAGCGGTTCAACCTGAATATGACCAATCTCCCCAACGTTGCCGTTGCGACCGATAAAAATGCGCCCGTTAGAGATAATCCCGGCCCCGGTTCCGCGATGCACACGCACCAGAATGGAGTCTTCGCAATCCTGACTTGCACCGAAGTAGTGCTCTGCCAGCGCCAGACTGCGGATATCGTGACCGACAAAACAGGTCACTTTAAAACGGTCTTCCAGCGCTTCTACCAGCCCCCAGTTTTCCACCTGGATATGCGGCATGTAATGAATTTTGCCGCTGTCCGGGTCAACAAGCCCTGGCAGGATCACGGAAATGGCGATCAGCTCCCGCAGCTTGCGCTGGTAGCTATCAATAAACTGAGCAATGGCATTCAGCAGGGCGTGTTCCAGCGTCTGCTGGGTACGTTCAGGCAGCGGGTAATGTTCTTCAGCCAGCACTTTGCTGCTGAGATCGAACAGGGTGATGGTGGCGTCATGACGACCAAGCCGTACGCCGATTGCGTGAAAATTGCGGGTTTCGGTGATGATGGAGATAGCGCGGCGGCCCCCGGTGGAGGCCTGCTGATCAACTTCTTTGATCAACCCGCGTTCGATAAGCTGACGCGTAATTTTAGTTACGCTGGCAGGGGCAAGCTGGCTTTGCTCGGCGATCTGAATTCGCGAGATTGGCCCGTACTGGTCAATCAGGCGATAAACCGCCGCGCTGTTAAGCTGTTTTACGAGATCAACATTACCTATCTGAGCTTGTCCGCCTGGTGTCATACTTTCTCTTATTGAGTTACGACCTCGTTGCCGTTAACGATGGTCTTAGTGATTTTAAAATCTGGTGTGAATGCGGTCAGGTTGGCCACTTTACCTTCGCCAAGAGTGCCGAGACGCTTTTCAACGCCAATGGCACGTGCCGGATAGAGCGTCGCCATACGTAAAACTTCATCCAGTGCGATACCGCAATGTTCGACCAGATTACGCACGCCTTCAATCATGGTTAAGGATGAACCGCTTAACGTGCCGTTCTCATCCACACAAAGTCCGTTACGGTAGTATATTGTTTTACCCGCAAAAATGAACTGTTCAATATTGGCCCCGGCAGGCGCAGTGGCGTCTGTAACCAGACACAGCTTGTCGCCTTTCAGGCGTTTGGCATTGCGAATATTGGCATAATCTACGTGCAGGCCATCGGCGATAATACCGCAATAAATGTCTGCCTCATCAAGAACTGCGCCCGCCAAACCCGGTTCGCGGCCTGTAATATACGGCATCGCGTTGTACAGATGAGTGGCAAAGGTAATACCCGCGCGGAAACCGGCTTTTGCTTCTTTCAACGTCGCGTTGGAGTGACCGGCAGACACCACAATTCCGGCATTTGCCAGTTTGCTGATCACTTCTGCAGGCACCATTTCCGGCGCCAGAGTGACTTTGGTGATCACGTCTGCATTTTCGCAAAGGAAATCAACCAGTGCAGCATCGGGCTTACGCACAAAATTCGGATTATGGGTGCCTTTTTTCACCAGATTCAGCCATGGACCTTCCAGATGCAGGCCTAATGCCTGATTCGGATGTTTTGCCAGATACTCACGCATTACGTGCACGCCCTGTTTCATCAGGTCATCGCTGGTGGTGATGAGTGTCGGCAGATAGTTAGTACAGCCTGATTTCTCATTGGCTTTCTGCATGATTTCCAGCGTTTCCACGCTGAGGGCTTCAGCGGTATCGTTGAATTGTACGCCGCCGCAGCCGTTTAGCTGCACATCGATAAAACCGGGGGAGAGAATGGCCCCGTTCAGTGAACGTTGTTCGATCCCTGACGGCAGTTCCGCTACCGGGCAGACGCTTTTAATTAAGCCATCAGCGATAACAACCGCATGGTCATCAAGAAATTCATGGCCGGTAAAAATCCGGCCCTGGGTTAATGCATACATTCCGACCCCCCGATTTCAAAAATAATATTGCCCTGAGCAAGATGTCAGGGCAGGGATAACAATTACAGACCTTTGATATTTTCTGCTTCTAATTCATTGAAATATCTTAAGGTCTTCACTTTCAGCTCCATGGTGGAAGGCTCATCGCATACCATGATGGCTTTTGGATGCAGTTGCAGGCAGCTAATGGTCCACATATGGTTAACACAACCTTCAACCGCAGCCTGTAACGCCAGCGCTTTCTGGCTGCCCAGTACCAGAATCATTACTTCTTCGGCATCCAGCAGTGTACCCACACCGACGGTCAGCGCATATTTTGGTACCTGATTTACGTCATTATCAAAGAAGCGAGAGTTAGCAACGCGGGTATCGTGGGTCAGGGTCTTGATACGGGTACGAGAGGCCAGAGAAGAAGCAGGTTCGTTAAATGCGATATGACCATCGTTACCGACACCGCCCATAAACAGATGAATTTTTCCGTAAGAGCGGATTTTCTCTTCATACTGGCGGCACTCAGCGTCGATGTCCGGGGCATTGCCATTGAGGAGGTTAATGTTTTCTGCTGGAATATCAACGTGATCGAAGAAGTTACTGTGCATAAAGCTGTAGTAGCTCTCTGGATGCTCTTTCGGCAAACCGACATATTCGTCCATGTTGAAGGTGACAACGTGCTTAAAGCTGACCTGGCCTGCTTTATGCATTTCGACTAACGCTTTATAGGTGGTCATCGGCGTGCCGCCAGTCGGCAGGCCAAGCACAAACGGACGATCGGCAGTTGGTTTGAACGCATTGATACGATTGACGATATGGCGGGCAGCCCATTTGCCGACCTGTTCAGCGGTAGTCAGGGGGATCAGTCTCATTATTCACCTCAATAAGTAAAATGTAAGCCGTTGGCGGATTAGGCATCTTTAAGCGTAACCTGGATTTGCGTAGACAGGCGTCAATCCGACCTGATTTTTTGAATGATAAAATAAGTTTTCTGGTTTAGCCAGTAAAAGGGAGTGATGATAACGATATTTGGTGACAAAACTCACAAAAGACACGCGTTTAATTTGCGATACGAATTAAATTTTCACACACTCTGTAGCAGATGATCTAACAATCTGATTACAGAACATCGACAGTAAAAATTGCAGCAAAATAAAAAAACGGCTTTAAACGAGCCAAATAGGAGTCTCGTAGGGGGAATAAGATGAATATTTTAGGTTTTTTCCAGCGACTCGGTAGGGCGTTACAGCTCCCTATCGCGGTGCTGCCGGTGGCGGCGCTGTTGCTGCGATTCGGTCAGCCAGATTTACTTAACGTTGCGTTTATTGCCCAGGCGGGCGGCGCTATTTTTGACAACCTTGCGCTAATTTTCGCCATCGGCGTGGCATCCAGTTGGTCCAAAGACAGTGCAGGTGCGGCGGCGCTGGCGGGTGCAGTCGGTTACTTTGTGTTAACCAAAGCCATGGTCACCATCAACCCAGAAATTAATATGGGCGTACTGGCAGGTATCATTACCGGTCTGGTCGGTGGTGCAGCCTATAACCGTTGGTCTAATATCAAACTGCCGGACTTCCTGAGCTTCTTCGGCGGCAAACGCTTTGTTCCTATCGCAACCGGCTTCTTCTGTCTGGTGCTGGCAGCCATTTTTGGTTATGTCTGGCCGCCGGTGCAGCACGCTATCCATGCAGGCGGCGAATGGATCGTTTCCGCAGGCGCGCTGGGTTCCGGTATTTTTGGTTTCATCAACCGTCTGCTGATCCCAACCGGTCTGCATCAGGTGCTGAACACCATCGCCTGGTTCCAGATTGGTGAATTCACCAACGCGGCGGGTACGGTTTTCCACGGCGACATCAACCGCTTCTACGCGGGCGACGGCACGGCGGGGATGTTCATGTCCGGCTTCTTCCCAATCATGATGTTCGGTCTGCCGGGCGCGGCGCTGGCAATGTACTTCGCTGCGCCGAAAGAGCGTCGCCCGATGGTTGGCGGGATGCTGCTTTCTGTTGCGATTACCGCGTTCCTGACCGGTGTGACTGAGCCGCTGGAATTCCTGTTCATGTTCCTTGCTCCGCTGTTGTACCTTCTGCATGCATTGCTGACGGGTATTAGCCTGTTTGTGGCAACGCTGCTGGGTATCCATGCGGGCTTCTCCTTCTCTGCGGGCGCTATCGACTACGCGTTGATGTATAACCTGCCGGCAGCCAGCCAGAACGTCTGGATGCTGCTGGTGATGGGCGTTGTTTTCTTCGCTATCTACTTTGTGGTGTTCAGTGTGGTTATTCGCATGTTTAACCTGAAAACACCGGGTCGTGAAGACAAAGAAGACGAGATTGTTACTGAAGAAGCCAACAGCAATACCGAAGAAGGTCTGACTCAACTGGCCACCAACTATATTGCTGCAGTGGGCGGTACTGACAACCTGAAAGCGATTGATGCCTGTATTACCCGTCTGCGCCTGGCGGTTAACGATTCTGCGCGCGTCAACGATGCAATGTGCAAACGTCTGGGCGCTTCTGGTGTAGTGAAACTGAATAAACAGACTATTCAGGTGATTGTCGGTGCGAAAGCGGAATCCATCGGCGATGCGATGAAGAAAGTTGTTGCCCGTGGCCCGGTAGCGGCTGCGTCTGCTGAAGCTGTAACTGCAACCGCCGCTCCTGTAGTAAAACCGCAGGCCGTACCAAACGCGGTGTCTGTCGCGGAGCTGGTATCGCCGATTACCGGTGATGTTGTGGCGCTGGAGCAGGTTCCTGACGAAGCATTTGCCAGCAAAGCGGTGGGTGATGGTGTGGCGGTGAAACCGACGGATAAAATCGTCGTATCGCCAGCCGCAGGGACAATCGTGAAAATCTTCAACACCAACCATGCTTTCTGTCTGGAAACCGAAAAAGGCGCGGAGATCGTCGTCCACATGGGGATCGACACCGTAGCGCTGGAAGGTAAAGGCTTTAAACGTCTGGTGGAAGAGGGCGCGCAGGTAAGCGCAGGGCAACCGATTCTGGAAATGGATCTGGATTACCTGAATGCTAACGCCCGCTCGATGATTAGCCCGGTGGTTTGCAGCAATATTGACGATTTCAGCGGCCTTATCATTAAAGCCCAGGGCCATGTTGTGGCGGGTCAAACGCCACTGTATGAAATCAAAAAGTAATCAGCTTTATGCCTGATGCGATGCTGGTGCGTCTTATCAGGCCTACAAAAGCTCTGTGTAGGTTGGATAAGACGGCTTAAGCGTCGCATCTAACAATGACACAGGAATGGCAAAAGCGGCGGATATCATCTTCGCCGCTTTTTTTTTGT
>NZ_BBMY01000080.1 GCF_000759775.1 Escherichia albertii NBRC 107761 = DSM 17582 | reverse complement strand
ACCCATACACTGTGTTGATTTCCAACGAGTAAGAGGCTAACCTTATGGTGTTCAGGCATAGGGTAGCCTCACTTTGATTTATAGTCAGGTGGGGCTTTTCTCTGTCTGCCTTTCGGTGATACCTGAGACAAACAGTCTCAAGCACCCGTGGCTATTCTAGCTTAATAAGCTCGTTTCTTCTCCTTGATATAATCCTAAAAAAATCGCATAAAATTAATATATGAGATAATCTTTATTCAGCAGAAGATTATTAAAGGTCGCTGTATTATTTAGCGATAAAAAAAGCCTGCCAGGTGGCAGGCTATTTAATGGCGGCGTTATTACTGCAATAGCGAAATATCCGCAACGCGCAGGAACAGTTCGCGCAGTTTTTCCAGCATGGTCAGACGGTTGATACGCAGTTCCTTGTCATCAACCATAACCATCACTTTATCGAAGAAAGCATCAACCGGCTCACGCAGTTCAGCCAGCTCGACCAGTGCATCCTGGTAACGACCTTCCGCGAAGTACGGCTCCAGCTTGTCGCGCAGTACAACCACCTGCATCGCCAGTTTAATTTCTTCCGGCTCTTTCAGGGTAGAGGCGTTCACACGATCGCTCAGCACTTCGTCTGATTTCGCCAGAATGTTGGAGACACGCTTATTCGCCGCCGCCAGTGCTGCCGCCGCGTCCAGAGTACGGAAGTGCGATACCGCCTTCATACGGGCATCGAAATCTGCCGGACGAGTCGGACGACGCGCCAGAACGGCCTGAATGGTATCAACAGTGTAACCTTCATCCTGATACCAGGCACGGAAACGACCGAGCATAAAGTCGATAACATCATCAACCACGTTGGCGTTGGTCAGCTTATCACCGTACAAGCGCACCGCTTCTTCGGTCAGCGTTTGCAGGTCAAGATTGAGGTTCTTCTCGACGATAATACGCAGCACGCCAAGGGCCGCACGACGCAGTGCAAACGGGTCTTTGTCGCCTTTCGGATGCTGACCAATACCGAAGATACCCGCCAGAGTGTCCATTTTGTCCGCAATCGCCAGCGCGCAAGCTACCGGGTTAGAGGGCAGAGCATCGCCAGCAAAACGCGGTTGATACTGCTCATTTAACGCCACTGCTACATCTTCCGCTTCGCCATCGTGACGTGCGTAGTGCATCCCCATTACGCCCTGAGTGTCGGTGAACTCGAAGACCATGTTGGTCATCAGGTCGCACTTGGAGAGCAGGCCCGCGCGGGTAGCGTGATTAACATCGGCACCAATCTGTTCGGCAATCCAGCCCGCCAGCGCCTGGATGCGATCGGTCTTGTCGCGTAGTGTCCCCAACTGTTGCTGGAACAGTACGGTTTGCAGACGCGGCAGATTATCTTCCAGACGTTTTTTACGGTCGGTATTAAAGAAGAACTCGGCATCTGCCAGACGTGGGCGAACAACCTTCTCGTTACCAGAGATAATTTGCTGCGGATCTTTCGATTCGATGTTGGCAACGAAGATAAAATTCGGCAGCAGTTTGCCGTCGTTCGCATACACCGGGAAGTATTTCTGGTCGCCTTTCATGGTGTAAACCAGTGCTTCAGACGGCACTGCGAGGAATTTCTCTTCGAATTTCGCCGTCAATACAACCGGCCATTCCACCAGCGAAGCCACCTCTTCCAGCAGGCTTTCGCTTAAGTCAGCATTACCGCCAATCTTACGCGCCGCTTCTTCGGCATCGGCTTTGATCTTCGCCTTACGTTCTTCGTAATCAGCGATGACTTTACCGCGCTCACGCAGAATTTCTGGATACTGATCGGCGTTGTCGATAGTGAATTCCGGCTCGCCCATAAAGCGATGACCACGAATCACGCGATCGGCCTGAATCCCCAGAATGGTTGCCGGAATAACTTTATCGCCCAGCAGCAAAGTTACGGTATGCACCGGACGCACAAAATGCACGTCAGATGCGCCCCAACGCATCAGTTTCGGGATCGGCAGTTTTGCCAGCGAGGTAGCGACCATGTTCGGCACCAGCGCTTCAGTGCTTTCACCCTTCACATGGGCGCGATACAACAGCCATTCGCCTTTGTCAGTGGTCAGGCGCTCGGCCTGATCTACGGTGATCCCACAGCCACGCGCCCAACCTTCTGCTGCTTTGGTCGGATTACCTTCAGCGTCGAATGCCTGGGCAATCGCCGGGCCGCGTTTTTCGATTTCGCGATCGGGCTGTGCTTGCGCCAGATTAGCCACTTTCAGCGCCAGACGACGCGGAGCAGCAAACCATTGAACGGTGCCGTGTGCGAGGCCAGCGTTATCCAGCTCCGCAGTAAAGTTCGCAGCAAAGGACTCAGCCAGGCTGCGTAGTGCTTTTGGTGGCAGCTCTTCAGTGCCGATTTCCACCAGAAAAGTTTTCTCAGACATAGCCGCCTCTTACTTATCTTTGTTGCACATCGGGAAGCCGAGGGCTTCACGGGAAGCGTAGTATGCTTCTGCCACTGCTTTGGTCAGGGTGCGAATGCGCAGAATGTAGCGCTGACGCTCGGTGACGGAGATGGCTTTACGCGCATCCAGCAGGTTGAAGCTGTGGGCGGCTTTCAGAATACGCTCGTAGGCTGGCAGCGGCAGCGGATTTTCCA
Organism: Escherichia albertii NBRC 107761 = DSM 17582; assembly: GCF_000759775.1. GTDB lineage: Bacteria > Pseudomonadota > Gammaproteobacteria > Enterobacterales > Enterobacteriaceae > Escherichia > Escherichia albertii. The sequence goes on along the minus strand of NZ_BBMY01000080.1, from coordinate 19,021 downwards.
GCGCCAGCAGTTGCTGAGCCTCTTTCTCGTACTGCTCGAAGCAGGTGAACAGGAAGTCCACATCCGCATATTCGAAGTTATAGGTGGATTGCTCCACTTCGTTTTGATGGAACACGTCGCCGTAGGTGGTTTTACCCAGCGGGCCGTCGCTCCAGACCAGGTCGTAAACGCTGTCTACGCCCTGAATGTACATCGCCAGACGTTCCAGACCGTAGGTGATTTCACCGGTAACGGGTTTACACTCCAGACCGCCAACTTGCTGGAAGTACGTGAATTGGGTCACTTCCATGCCGTTCAGCCACACTTCCCAGCCCAGACCCCAGGCACCCAATGTCGGGTTTTCCCAGTTATCTTCTACGAAACGAATGTCGTGAATAGTCGGGTCCATGCCCAGCTCTTTCAAAGAACCCAAATACAGTTCCTGAATGTTATCCGGCGATGGCTTAATCACCACCTGGAACTGATAGTAGTGCTGTAAACGGTTGGGGTTTTCGCCATAGCGACCGTCGGTCGGACGACGAGAAGGCTGAACATAAGCAGCCGCCATCGGTTCTGGCCCCAGCGCGCGCAGACAGGTCATTGGGTGAGAGGTTCCCGCGCCGACTTCCATGTCCAATGGTTGAACAATGGTGCAGCCCTGGCGAGCCCAGTAATCCTGTAAGGTCAGGATCAAGCCCTGGAAGGTCCTGGTATCAAACTTTTGCATATTATTTCGTGCTGGATACGTGTGGATTTAAAGGAAGGGATCAGTATACCCGCTGGATGGAAGATATACAGTACGAAACGGGAAAAAGGCAGGTCTTAACGCATGGAAAGATGCAAAAAATGGCCATCCGCGTCAAAAGAACAGACAAACTGCTCTTTCCGAAAGGTATAGCCGCGCATTTCGTAGCTCCCCTGGAACTGTTCAAATGCGGTGACGTCGATTTTTTGCTCATCGGTGTTATACCGTTTTGCCGCCTGACCTTTGCACAACGCTTCCATGTTCAACGAACGCAGCGGATCAACTTTTACCCGTTGCGCTTTCTGTTCGGGTGGCGGTGTCGAACACCCCACTAGCACAATGAGCGCCATTGCTGGAAAGAAATCCTTCATCATCATTAAATTACCGTCTGGTTTGCAGGTGAGTCTTATTATTAAGATCGGTATAGTGGCGGAATCTTACGAATTTCCTCAAGTCTCTATAAGCTGTAGTGACAAAACTCGGATTATTCCAGTGCGCCAGCCGAATGATTTATCGGCCAGACTTTTTTAACCAGATACAGAGATACTGATGCAACCCAAAATCTACTGGATTGATAACCTGCGAGGGATAGCCTGTTTAATGGTGGTGATGATTCACACGACCAGTTGGTATGTGACGAATGCCCATAGCGTTAGTTCTCTGAGCTGGGATATCGCGAATGTTTTAAACTCTGCATCTCGTGTCAGCGTACCGCTATTTTTCATGATTTCCGGCTATCTCTTTTTCGGCGAACGGAGTGCCCAGCCGCGTCATTTCTTACGTATAGGCATGTGCCTGCTGTTTTATAGCATCGTTGCGCTGATCTACATTGCGCTGTTTACCTCTATCAATGTGGAGTTATCGCTGAAAAACCTGCTGCAAAAGCCAATGTTTTATCACTTATGGTTTTTCTTTGCGATTGCAGTAATTTATCTGATTTCACCGCTGATTCAGGTAAAGAACGTCAACGGTAAAATATTGCTGGTATTAATGGTAGTGATTGGCATCATCGCCAATCCCAACACGGTGCCGCAGAAAATTGGCGGTGTTGAATGGTTACCGATTAACTTATATATCAATGGCGATACTTTTTACTACATCCTGTATGGCATACTGGGCCGCGCGATTGGGATAATGGACACACAACGAAAATCACTATCGTGGGTAAGCGCCTCACTGTTTGTGGCGGGAGTATTTATTATCTCTCGCGGAACATTATATGAATTACACTGGCGCGGAAATTTTGCCGATACCTGGTATCTTTACTGTGGACCAGTAGTTTTTATTTGCGCAATCGCGTTACTGATTCTGGTAAAAAATACCCTTAACGTCCGTATGATTCCGGGCCTGGAGTTGATATCACGCCATTCGTTAGGAATATATGGTTTTCATGCATTAATTATTCACGCTTTACGCACCAATGGTGTGGAATTAAAACAATGGCCTCTCCTGGATATTCTTTGGATATTTAATGCAACGCTGATAATCAGTTTATTGTTTTCAGTTCTTTTGCAGAAGATTGATCGCCGAAGACTCGTCAGTTAGTCACCATAAGCCTGATCAGATTTTTCCTTTCAGGCTTACTGATTATGCCGAGCGCATTAACTGAACCTGACCAAACAAGCAAACAAAGAAAGCAATAGGATATATCACCATTTCGAATGCATTGATTGGCGCATTTAACACACCAATGAATAACAATCCAATAGTAAGCAATGCAATCAAATGACAAATACGCGTAAATAATTCATCTAATTGCCCTAATTTTTCCGAACGAAGATAAGCATAAGTCGCAAATGTCCCGGTCATCAGCACACCGAGAAAATAGCCCTTACCACTTAACAGCGGGCATGAGCTCCATAACCCAACCATGTAAACGAATGCCCCAACAACAAATAATAGCTTTGCCACACTCTTTGACGTTTTCATAACGATCTCCCTATCCATCAGAGATACATTACGAGTAACCAACGAAAGACAAAACTGAAAAACACCATTAACAAATGATTTTCAGAATAAATTCATATTAAAAATTAATGAATCATCAATTTATATAGATGGTAATTATTCTCTACTCAACCAGGGAAAGGGATATTAAGACACATCTGGCAACGCAACACGGCTGCCTGATGAGAGCAAAAGCCTTATCCGACCAACAAGTCGAATAAGGCTCAAGGGAATGCAATTACATATGTGCAGCGATCAAGCGCTGGTTATCCTGGTACATCGCGAACAGGTAGTTGTTATAACTCTGTCCCTTCGTTGAATAACCTTTCAGCTTATGAATCATCGCTGTAGCGGTAATTTCCTGATCCGCTTTACGCAGTTGCGCGCGTGATTTGCGGAAAGACGCGTAAGCCGGATGCGTATTCAGGTTAGTGACGTAAGCACTCACCGATTCTTGTACAGAACTAAACTGAGAGTAACCCTTCACCTTACCCGGCGCATTGGGGCAGCGCCCTTTCATGCACTTCATGCCGAACAGATTGTTGTTGTTACGTGCCAGCTTAGACGTACCCCAACCACTTTCTGCCGCAGCCATCGTCGCCACCATACTGGTAGGAATAATGTCTACGCGTTCAAGCAGCGTATTCCATGGGATTTTTCGCGTATTACCAGACCACTTCACCTTGTAACGCCTGGCGATGTCTTGCAGACGCGCACGTTCCGCAGGCGACCATTGGCCCTGGTACTGTTTTGAAATCAGCCAGTTACGCTCCTCCGTGATAGCAGCATTTTGGCTGGTAATATAGGGCATTACAGTCCGGAGAAACGCCTTTTTCCTTGGTGTTCCGGAAGGGTATTTTCGCAAATCAGGAAGTGAACTGCTCTTTGCACTATTGCGAGAATACTCTTCTTTACTGCTTACCTGTTTACTACTGGTCTTCGTTATGTGGGACTTATGATTCGTTGTTGATGTGTGCGTCTTCGCTAACACCTCACTCGAAAACACCAGAGTGAGTAACATAAGAATCATCGCCCCATATCGTCGTATGGGAGTCAAAATCATCAGGTCTCCTGGTCGGATTTAATCATTCCAACACCTTATATTTTTCTCAAATTTGAGAGTTGAATCTCAAATCATATCAAAAATACCTATCAAGAGCACCCTCAAGGAATAGTCCAAATCTGAAACTATGTCACGCATTAACGATTCATAATGGCGCTAAATCGCAGAAAATGCGCGGCTTATCGCAAAAATCAGCCGTTTTTTGTATGTGTGTACTCATCCTTACTTCTCACCCTGCTGGCTCATCGCTTAAGGATAAGTTTTGTCCGACCGATCACTGGCAAACTAACTGAAATCGCAGCATAAGGACTCATCCGCAATGAAGCTTGCCGCCTGTTTTCTGGCACTTCTGCCCGGTTTTACCATTGCTGCCAGTTGGAGTTCCCTGGGGTTTCCCGCCTTTGACGAAGGAGGAGCGGGAACCTTTGTCAGCCATGCACAACGAAAAAACCAGGCCAGCGCCGCACTTGTTGAAGCAGAGCAACAATAGCTTTTCCGGCTTCCTGCATATCAGTACGTCAAGAAGCCGCTGTCAGAATAAAATACCAGGCACGGAAAAATCCTTAGCATAACGCGTTGATGCCTCTGCAATAGCCGAATTTGCACCCCAGCAAATGTAGCGTTATTGTTACCTTCCTTGCTTCAGAGTTCGAATGATATCCCGCTATGACATTCTCCCTTTTTGGTGACAAATTTACCCGCCACTCCGGCATTACGCTGTTGATGGAAGATCTGAACGACGGTTTACGCACTCCCGGCGCGATTATGCTTGGCGGCGGAAACCCGGCGCAGATCCCGGAAATGCAGGATTACTTCCAGACGCTACTGACCGACATGCTGGAAAGCGGCAAAGCAACGGATGCGCTGTGTAATTATGACGGCCCGCAGGGGAAGACTGAACTACTGTCGCTGCTTGCAGGAATGCTACGTGAGAAGCTGGGCTGGGATATCGAACCACAAAATATTGCACTAACAAACGGCAGCCAGAGTGCGTTTTTCTACTTATTTAATCTGTTTGCCGGACGCCGCGCCGACGGTAGCATCAAGAAGGTGTTGTTCCCGTTGGCGCCGGAATACATCGGCTACGCAGATGCCGGACTGGAAGAGGATCTGTTCGTCTCTGCGCGCCCGAATATTGAACTGCTGCCAGAAGGCCAGTTTAAGTATCACGTCGATTTTGAGCATCTGCACATTGGCGAAGAAACGGGGATGATTTGCGTTTCCAGACCAACTAACCCAACGGGAAATGTGATTACTGACGAAGAGTTGCTGAAGCTGGACACGCTGGCGAATCAACACGGTATTCCGCTGGTGATTGATAATGCCTATGGCGTACCGTTCCCCGGCATCATTTTCAGCAAAGCACGTCCGCTGTGGAATCCCAACATAGTGCTGTGCATGAGTCTTTCCAAGCTGGGCCTGCCAGGTTCGCGCTGCGGCATTATTATCGCCAATGAAAAAATCATCACCGCCATCGCCAATATGAACGGTATTATCAGCCTGGCACCCGGCGGTATTGGTCCGGCGATGATGTGTGAAATGATTAAGCGAAACGATCTACTGCGCCTGTCTGAAACGGTCATCAAGCCGTTCTATTACCAACGTGTTCAGGAAACTATCGCCATCATTCGCCGCTATTTACCGGAAGATCGCTGCCTGATTCATAAACCCGAAGGGGCAATTTTCCTCTGGCTATGGTTTAAAGATTTGCCCATTACCACCGAGCAACTCTATCAGCGTCTGAAAGCGCGCGGCGTACTAATGGTACCGGGGCACAATTTCTTCCCAGGTCTGGATAAACCGTGGCCGCACACGCATCAATGTATGCGCATGAACTACGTCCCAGAGCCGGAGAAAATTGAAGCAGGCGTGAGGATTCTGGCGGAAGAGATTGAACGCGCCTGGGCTGAAAGCCATTAAAAGTGGCCTGATGCGCTACGCTTATCAGGCCTACATAATTTCTGCAATATATTGAATCTGGAAGGCTTTGTAGGCCGGATAAGGCATTTACGCCGCATCCGGCATAAACAAAGCACACAATTCCCGCGTTAAAAAACGCCGGAAAAACGTTTCAAACAGGCTGCTGTCGTAGCCGATTCCGCTGCACTTTCTCAACATCCACACACTGCAATGCATGCGTCGGGCAGGCTTCAACACAAGCAGGTCCCGCCGCCCGATGCCAGCAGAGATCACACTTAATCGCCCTCGCTTTTGTGCGCAATGAAACGACCTCCATTGCGCCAAACGGGCAAGCCAACATACAGCTTTTACAGCCAATACAGCGCGATTGTTCAACGAAGATATGTTCATGTTCGCGGCGAATAGCGCCCACAGGACAGACATTCGCGCATGGGGCATCTTCACACTGATGGCAGGCAACTGCCGTGGTCCAGGTATGATCTTTAATCACCCGAATACGCGACATAAACTCGTCAGGCGATAGCGCCGCGCAATCCTGATTTTCCTGATGCGACACCGCGCAGGCCACTTCACAGGTACGGCAACCAATACATTTCGTCGCATCTGCAATAATAAACCGGTTCATGATCGCTCCTTTGAACTAAAACAGCAGCGTGCCAGAGAGTGCGCCATTATTGCTTTGATCCAACAAAGGAAATGTTACGGTTTTGCCTCCTGTCCCATGCTTTGTATGATCGCCCCCTATTCCCGAACGGTAAAACCCAACTCATTAGAGATAGCCTGCGCAGTTTCACGCAGTGGTTTCAGGAGATTTTTTTCTCCAACCTGCTTCAAACGCGACGTAGAAAGAGAAATAGACACGGCATACGGCACTCGCCCATGAATATCAAATACCGGAACAGCAATACAAGACACGCCGAGTTCATTCTCTTCTCTGTCCATTGCCATACCGCTTTCACGAATTTGCGCCAGTTCATCGTACATCGCAGGCAGACCAGTAATTGTATTGCGAGTTAGCGACTGGATCTCATTCTGATGATTTTCCCAATACGATTTCACATAGTCCGGGTGACCGAACGCCATATAAACCTTACCCATAGCCGAACAGTAAAGCGGCATATGCTGACCAATATACGCGCGAGTCCGCAGCATACCGGTGGTAGGTTCGAGTTTATAAATCAAAATAGCGTGGTCATCTTCACGACTGGAGAAATTAATGGTTTCTCCAGTCGCAATATTGAGCGCCTCAAGATGTGGCGCGGCGATATGAATAATATTCAGCGACGACAATGCTTTTTGCCCGACAGCAATAAATTTAGTGGTCAGGCGATAACTACCTGCTGCAGGCGCGGTCGTCACATAGCCGCAGGATTGTAATCCCTGCAATAAACGATGGACTGTGCTTTTATTCAAACCAGCAAGTTCCGAGAGATACGCCAGTGGGCAACCGTTGGGATAATTACTCAAAATCTCAATCAACATCAAACCCCGAAATAAGCTCTGACTTCCGGCCGGGCGTTCTTTTTCCTGCGTCATCTCGTTCTCTTTTTTTCCCATCGTTTCCTTCCCCTTTTTGTCGCGCTCTGATGGTAACGCAAAGTGTGTCGTAGTTCACGATCTCGACAGATAATTTGTAACAAATTGATTTAAATGAAATTTTAAAAACATCAATCAGATTGCTTTGTTAAAAAGCGATCGATATATTTGAAATCAAGTTTCGCATATTGAAATTTAAAGACAAAAAAGCGATCAAAAAAACAAGGAATCCAGGGATGAAAGTCACATTTGAACAATTAAAAGCAGCCTTCAATCGGGTATTACTTTCTCGCGGCGTAAACCGCTTCCCACGCTTCATTCAACAACTGGATAACGGCGATATCATTCCTGACGCCCAACCCAAACGTATAACCAGCCTCGGCGCCATAGAACAGTGGGATGCCCAGCGTTCAATCGGTAACCTGACGGCGAAAAAAATGATGGATCGCGCCATTGAACTGGCGGCGAATCACGGGATTGGTCTGGTCGCATTACGCAATGCTAACCACTGGATGCGCGGCGGCAGCTACGGTTGGCAAGCGGCGGAAAAAGGCTATATCGGCATCTGCTGGACTAACTCCATCGCCGTTATGCCGCCGTGGGGCGCCAAAGAGTGCCGCATCGGCACTAACCCGCTGATCGTCGCCATTCCTTCAACTCCAATCACCATGGTCGATATGTCGATGTCGATGTTCTCTTACGGCATGTTAGAGGTTAACCGCCTGGCAGGTCGTCAGTTACCGGTCGATGGCGGCTTTGACGATGAAGGCAACCTCACCAAAGAACCTGCTGTAATCGAAAAAAATCGCCGCATTTTACCGATGGGTTACTGGAAAGGTTCTGGCATGTCGATTGTGCTGGATATGATCGCCCCCCTGCTTTCCGACGGAGCATCCGTTGCCGAAGTTACCGAAGATAACAGCGACGAGTACGGTATTTCGCAAATCTTTATCGCCATTGAAGTAGACAAGCTTATCGACGGCGCGACCCGCGACGCCAAACTGCAACGCATCATGGATTACGTTACTACCGCTGAACGCGCTGATGAAAACCAGGCCATTCGTTTACCTGGCCACGAATTTACAACCTTACTGGCTGAGAACCGCCGTAACGGCATCACCGTAGATGATAGCGTGTGGGCAAAAATTCAGGCGTTATAAGGAAAAAGCCATGATCTTCGGACATATCGCGCAGCCCAATCCGTGTCGTTTACCCGTAGCCATTGAAAAGGCGCTCGATTTTCTGCGCGCTACCGACTTTAGCTCCCTGGAACCGGGCGTTGTCGAAATCGACGGCAAGAATATTTTTGCGCAAATTATCGATTTAACCACACGCGAGGTGCCGGAAAACCGCCCGGAAGTGCATCGTCGCTATATCGATATTCAGTTTCTGGCATGGGGCGAAGAGAAAATCGGCATCGCTATTGATACAGGAAATAACAAAATCAGCGAGTCACTATTAGAGCAGCGCGATATTATTTTTTATCACGATAGTGAACATGAATCATTTATAGAAATGATACCGGGTAGCTACGCTATTTTCTTCCCACAGGATGTACATCGACCGGCATGTAATAAAAATGCCACTACGGCAATACGCAAAATCGTGGTTAAAGTGGCCCTCGCTGCTTTATAAAAAATTATTACTGGAGCACATAATGAAAGCGAATAATGCCGGTTATATTATCGGTGCATATCCCTGTGCACCTTCTTTTCACCAAAGAAGTGAAGAGGAAGAGAAAGATTTCTGGCGACAATTATCTGATACCCCAGATATTCGAGGACTGGAACAACCTTGCCTGGAAAACTTCCACCCGCTGGGTGACGAATGGCTGTTACGCCATACGCCGGAAAGCTGGAAATTTGTCGTAACGGCAGTGATGGAAACTATGCGTCGTCGTGGCGCAAACAACGGATTTGGTCTCGCCTCCAGTGATGAAGAACAACGCCAGGCTTGTGTGGCGTACTATCGTCATCTTTTACAAAAAATACATAAAATCAATACGCTTCAGGCAGATAAAGTTATTGCGCTTGAACTTCACGCCGCACCACTGGCAAGTAATCCCAATGTCATGCAGGCGACCGACGCATTCTCCCGTTCACTGAAAGAAATCACCCGTTGGGACTGGCCGTGCAAACTGGTGCTGGAACACTGCGACGCCATGACGTCTGCCGCCCCCCGAAAAGGTTTTCTGCCTTTAGAAAATGTGCTGGAAGTCATTGCCGATTATGACGTCAGTGTCTGCATCAACTGGGCGCGTTCCGCTATTGAAGGCCGCAATACCACATTACCGCTCATCCATGCTCAAATGGCAAAACAGGTCGGAAAGCTTGATGCCTTGATGTTCTCTGGTACTGCACTAAACGGCGAATATGGCGAATGGCAGGACCTACACGCGCCGTTTGCTCCTTTCTGTGCAGAAAGTCTGATGACGATAGATCATGTACGTGAATTATTTACTGTGGCAGAACCATCAAGATTGCAATTTTCTGGTATCAAATTATTAGAAATTCATGCTACAGCAAGTGTTCAGCATCGCATCGAAATATTACGCAATGGCATTCATTCAATGGATGAATCCTGGCAGCGTCCTTAATTCATAAGCGAACTCTAATTATCTATTTTTCAATAACGACGACAAATACTCACCACATTTATCTATGACAATAGATTGCATAACAAGAAGGATGTGTTATGAAGCGAATACTCGAGGGCATTCTTGCGATCATTATCGCAATACTGTCTTGCATTATATTTATAAATATAATTCTCAGATATGGATTCCACACAAGTATATTATCTATTGATGAATTATCTCGCCTTTTATTTATTTGGTTAACCTTTATCGGCGCTATCGTTGCTTTTATGGACCACAGCCATGTGCAGGTGACATTTTTAGTCGAAAAACTTTCACCCGCCAATCAGCAACGACTGTCGCTGCTAACCCACACGCTCATTTTATTGTTGTGCCTGGGTCTTGCGTGGGGCGCCATAGTCAAAACCTCCCAGGACTGGAGCAACCTATCTCCCATTCTCGAAGTACCTGTTGGCTTAATGTATGCCGCTGCGATTCCCACCAGCTTGATCATCGCATTTTTGGAAATGCGTCATCTGTACCGGCAATTAACAAACCATCCCAGCCATAAACAACAAGGAGTCTGACGATGACGGTCCTTATCTTTCTTGTCAGCCTGTTAGGTGCAATCGCTATTGGTATTCCCATCGCCTGGTCATTATTGCTTTGCGGCGTAGCCTTGATGTTCTGGATGGATATTTTTGATGTGCAGATTCTGGCGCAAACGCTGGTCAATGGCGCGGACAGTTTTTCACTACTCGCCATCCCCTTCTTTGTGCTGGCTGGTGAAATCATGAATGCCGGTGGCTTGTCGCAACGTATTGTCGACTTGCCAATGAAACTGGTAGGCCACAGAGCAGGGGGACTGGGTTACGTCGGCGTCCTCGCTGCAATGATCATGGCAAGCCTTTCCGGTTCTGCCGTTGCCGATACTGCTGCCGTCGCAGCGTTACTTGTACCAATGATGCGCCAGGCTAACTATCCAGTAAACCGCGCCGCCGGACTTATCGGTTCTGGCGGAATCATTGCGGCCATTATCCCTCCTTCCATTCCGCTCATCATCTTCGGCGTCTCCAGCGGACTCTCCATCAGCAAACTGTTTATGGCCGGGATTGCGCCAGGCATCATGATGGGCGTTACGCTGATGGTAACCTGGTGGTGGCAGGCAAAACGTCTTAATCTGCCTCGCCAACCAAAAGCGTCTGTGCAGGAAGTCTGGCAATCTCTCGTTTCCGGTATCTGGGCGCTGTTTTTACCCGTGATTATTATTGGCGGTTTCCGCTCAGGTTTATTCACGCCAACGGAAGCGGGTGCTGTCGCTGCGTTCTACGCCTTGTTCGTCTCGGTGGTGGTCTATCGCGAAATGACATTCGCCACGCTTTACCATGTATTGGTAAACGCAGCGAAAACGACCTCCGTGGTGATGTTCCTGGTAGCCTCCGCAGCGGTATCTGCATGGCTAATTACCATTGCTGAACTGCCGATGATGGTCTCGGATCTCTTACAGCCTTTAGTGGATTCACCGCGTTTATTATTCATCGTAATTATGCTCGCCATTATGATGATAAGTACGGTAATGGACTTAACACCTACCGTATTAATTCTTACACCTGTATTAATGCCATTAGTGAAAGAAGCGGGAATAGACCCTATCTATTTTGGCATCATGTTTATTATCAACTGTTCGATATCACTCATTACTCCCCCGGTTGGTAACGTCCTTAACGTCGTATGCGGAGTTGCGAAACTCAAATTTGACGATGCGGTAAAAGGCGTTGCGCCCTACGTCATGGTTTTATTCATGTTGTTAGCATTATTTATTTTTATCCCGGAGCTAATTACCGCTCCTCTTAAATGGATGAGTTAAAAGGAAAGCATAATGAAAATACGTTCTGTAACCTACGCATTATTTATTACCGGGCTGGCGGCGTTCAGCACCTCGTCTCTGGCGGCGCAATCTTTACGTTTCGGTTATGAAACCTCACAAACCGACTCACAACATATTGCAGCGAAAAAATTCAATGAATTATTGCAGGAAAAGACCAAAGGTGAACTGAAATTAAAGCTATTTCCTGACAGCACCCTCGGCAACGCGCAGGCAATGATCAGCGGTGTACGCGGCGGCACTATTGATATGGAGATGTCCGGTTCGAATAACTTTACGGGACTTTCGCCGATAATAAATCTACTGGACGTACCTTTCCTGTTCCGCGATACCGCCCACGCGCATAAAACGCTGGACGGTAAAGTCGGCGATGAACTGAAAACATCCCTGGACGGAAAAGGCCTGAAAGTACTGGCGTACTGGGAAAACGGCTGGCGTGATGTTACCAACTCACGCGCACCGGTCAAAACACCTGCCGATCTGAAAGGTCTGAAAATCCGCACCAATAACAGTCCGATGAACATTGCGGCGTTTAAAATTTTTGGCGCTAATCCCATCCCGATGCCGTTTGCCGAAGTGTATACCGGGCTGGAAACCCGCACTATCGACGCTCAGGAACACCCGATCAACGTCGTCTGGTCAGCAAAATTTTATGAAGTACAAAAGTACCTTTCTCTGACGCACCACGCCTATTCGCCGCTTCTGGTGGTGATCAACAAAGCGAAGTTTGATGGCTTAACGCCTGAATTCCAGCAAGCGCTAATTTCATCTGCACAAGAGGCAGGCAACTACCAGCGCAAACTGGTTGCCGAAGATCAGCAAAAAATTATCAATGGCATGAAAGAAGCGGGCGTGGAAGTAATTACCGATCTCGACCGCAAAGCCTTTAGCGACGCGCTGGGTACTCAGGTCCGCGACATGTTTGTTAAAGATGTTCCGCAAGGCGCCGAGCTGCTGAAAGCCGTGGATGAGGTGCAATAAACCATGACGCAATACTGGCTGGGGTTAGATTGTGGCGGTAGCTGGCTGAAAGCCGGACTGTATGACCGCGAAGGCCGGGAGGCAGGTGTACAACGCCTGCCGCTGTGTGCTTTAAGCCCGCAGCCAGGCTGGGCAGAGCGCGATATGGCAGAACTGTGGCAATGCTGCATGGCTGTCATTCGCAACCTGCTTACCTATTCCGGCGTCAGCGGAGAACAAATTGTCGGTATTGGCATCTCGGCGCAGGGAAAAGGCTTGTTTTTACTGGATAAAAACGACAAGCTGCTCGGTAACGCCATTTTGTCCTCGGATCGCCGGGCGATGGAAATCGTTCGTCGCTGGCAGAAAGATGGCATCCCGGAAAAACTCTACCCGCTGACCCGACAAACACTATGGACCGGACATCCGGTATCGCTTTTACGCTGGCTAAAGGAGCACGAGCCTGAGCGTTATGCACAGATTGGTTGTGTGATGATGACGCACGACTACCTACGCTGGTGTTTAACCAGCGTCAAAGGTTGTGAAGAGAGCAATATTTCCGAGTCCAATCTCTACAACATGAATAGCGGGCAGTATGACTCGTGTCTTACTGACGGGCTGGGGATTAGTGAAATCAATCACGCCCTGCCGCCTGTCGTTGGTTCTGCCGAAATCTGCGGGGAAATTACCGCGCAAACAGCCGCGCTGACCGGTCTGAAAGCGGGTACGCCCGTTGTCGGCGGTTTGTTTGATGTTGTTTCCACGGCACTTTGCGCCGGAATCGAAGACGAATATACCCTCAATGCAGTGATGGGCACCTGGGCGGTGACCAGCGGCATAACCCGCGGTCTGCGCGACGATGAAGCACATCCGTATGTCTATGGTCGCTATGTTAACGACAGTGAATTTATCGTTCACGAAGCCAGCCCAACATCTTCCGGCAATCTCGAATGGTTTACCGCACAGTGGGGAGAAATCTCGTTTGCCGAGATCAACCAGGCCATTGCCAGTTTGCCGAAAGCCGGTGGCGATCTCTTTTTCCTGCCGTTCCTGTACGGTAGCAACGCCGGACTCGAGATGACCAGCGGTTTCTACGGGATGCAGGCCATTCACACCCGCGCGCATCTGTTACAGGCCATCTATGAAGGCGTGGTGTTCAGCCATATGACCCACCTCAACCGGATGCGCGACGTTACGCTGTTAAAAGACAGCGTCGATATCGTCGAAGCGGGCACCATTCTCTGTTTAAACGAAGGGCTTGGCGCGGTGAAAGCCTTGCGCGAACAGTGCCCGGACAAAATCATCGTTGCCGACTGGAAGGTCGCCGACGCCGGAGAAACGCTCGCGCAACAGGCGTTTGCCGCTGGTGCTAACTGGATGACTATCATCTGCGCCGCACCGCTCGCGACGGTAGAAAAAGGCCACGCGATGGCACAGAACTGTGGCGGTGAAATTCAGATAGAGCTATTCGGCAACTGGACGCTGGACGATGCCCGTGACTGGCATCGTATTGGCGTACGACAGGCGATTTATCATCGTGGTCGTGACGCGCAGGCCAGCGGGCAACAGTGGGGCGAGGCCGATCTGGCACGTATGAAAGCGCTTTCCGATATCGGTCTTGAGCTTTCGATTACCGGCGGAATTACACCTGCCGACCTGCCACTGTTTAAAGACATTCGCGTGAAGGCATTTATTGCCGGGCGAGCGCTGGCAGGCGCGGTAAATCCGGCGCAGGTCGCCGCTGATTTCCATGCGCAAATTGATGCCATCTGGGGAGGTTCTCGTGCGTAACCATCCGTTAGGTATTTATGAAAAAGCGCTGGCGAAAGATCTCTCCTGGCCGGAGCGGCTGGTGCTGGCAAAAAGCTGTGGCTTTGATTTTGTCGAAATGTCGGTGGATGAAACCGACGAGCGTCTGTCGCGCCTTGACTGGAGCGCCGCGCAAAGGGCTTCACTGGTTGCCGCGATGATCGAAACGGGTGTTGGGATCCCGTCGATGTGCCTGTCCGCCCATCGTCGCTTTCCTTTTGGTAGCCGTGACGATGCGGTACGCCAGCGAGCACGGGAAATCATGAGCAAAGCGATTCGCCTGGCGCGCGATCTCGGCATTCGCACCATTCAACTGGCGGGTTACGACGTCTATTACGAAGAGCATGACGAAGGCACCCAGCAACGTTTTGCTGAAGGGCTGGCGTGGGCGGTCGAACAGGCGGCGGCATCACAAGTCATGCTGGCGGTGGAGATTATGGATACCGCGTTTATGAACTCCATCAGCAAATGGAAAAAGTGGGACGAAATGCTCGCCTCACCGTGGTTCACTGTCTACCCGGACGTCGGCAACCTCAGCGCCTGGGGTAATGATGTTCCCGCCGAACTGAAACTGGGTATTGACCGGATCGCGGCAATCCATCTGAAAGACACCCAGCCAGTCACCGAGCATAGCCCTGGACAGTTCCGCGACGTGCCGTTTGGCGAAGGCTGTGTTGATTTTGTCGGCATCTTCAAAACGCTGCATCAACTGAACTATCGCGGTTCATTCCTGATTGAGATGTGGACCGAAAAAGCCAAAGAACCGGTGCTGGAAATAATTCAGGCGCGGCGCTGGATTGAAGCACGTATGCAGGAGGCGGGATTTATATGTTAGAGCAACTGAAAGCCGACGTGCTGGCGGCGAATCTGGCGCTTCCCGCTCATCATCTGGTGACGTTCACCTGGGGCAATGTCAGCGCGATAGACGAAACGCGGCAATGGATGGTAATTAAGCCTTCCGGCGTTGAGTATGAGGTAATGACCGCCGACGATATGGTGGTGGTTGAGATAGCCAGCGGCAAGGTGGTGGAAGGCAGCAAAAAGCCCTCTTCCGACACGCCAACGCATCTGGCGCTTTACCGTCGCTTTGCGGAGATTGGCGGCATTGTGCATACCCACTCGCGCCACGCCACCATCTGGTCACAGGCCGGGCAGGATCTCCCCGCCTGGGGCACCACGCACGCCGATTACTTCTATGGCGCCATCCCCTGCACTCGCCTGATGACCTCAGAGGAGATCAACGGCGAGTATGAATACCAGACCGGCGAAGTGATCATTAAAACCTTCGAAGAGCGTGGGTTGAACCCGGCACAAATCCCGGCGGTACTGGTGCATTCTCACGGCCCGTTCGCATGGGGTAAAAACGCCGCCGATGCCGTGCATAATGCCATAGTGCTGGAAGAGTGCGCATACATGGGTCTGTTCTCGCGCCAACTTGCGCCACAGCTCCCTGCGATGCAAAACGAACTGCTGGATAAGCACTACCTGCGTAAGCATGGGGCAAACGCTTATTACGGGCAATAGCCATGCCTGAGAGTGCCCGGCAATACACGCCGGGCAGCCTTTCACATCAGAACAGCCCCAATGGTTTATCCGAGTAACTCACCAGCAGGCACTTGGTTTGCTGGTAATGCTCCAGCATCATCTTGTGGGTTTCACGGCCAATGCCTGATTGTTTGTAACCACCAAACGCCGCATGTGCCGGGTAGGCGTGATAACAGTTGGTCCACACGCGCCCGGCCTGAATGCCGCGGCCCATTTTATAGGCCAGATTACCGTTACGACTCCAGACGCCTGCGCCCAGGCCATATTGTGTATCGTTGGCAATCTCCAGCGCTTCATCCATCGTTTTAAACGTCGTCACCGCCAGCACCGGGCCAAAAATCTCCTCCTGGAAAACGCGCATATTGTTCTGACCAAACAGAATCGTCGGTTCGAGGTAATAACCGTCTTTCAGTTCGCCTTCCAGCAGCTTGCGCCGCCCGCCGGTAAGCACGTCTGCACCCTCTTTTTTACCGATATCGATGTAATTGAGGATGGTTTCCAGTTGCCCGTGCGAAACCTGTGCCCCCATTTGCGTCACGCTATCGAGCGGGTTACCGCTGCGAATGCTTTCGACACGGCGGATAGCGCGCTCCATAAAGCGTTCGTAGATAGACTCCTGCACTAAAGCACGACTTGGGCAGGTGCAAACTTCGCCCTGGTTAAAGGCAAACAGTGCAAAGCCTTCCAGCGCTTTATCGAAAAAGGCATCTTCTTCATCCATCACATCAGCAAAGAAGATATTTGGTGATTTGCCGCCCAGCTCCAGGGTTACCGGAATAATGTTTTGCGTGGCGTACTGCATAATTTGTTGGCCCACTTCCGTTGAGCCGGTAAACGCCACTTTAGCAATACGTTTTGAAGTCGCCAGATATTCGCCAATTTCCCCGCCTGCGCCATTCACCACGTTTACGACGCCTGGCGGCAGTAAATCCCCGACGATTTCCATCAGCAAAAGCACCGAAAGCGGGGTAAGTCGGGCGGGTTTTAGCACCACACAGTTACCCGCTGCCAGCGCAGGCGCCATTTTCCAGCTCGCCATCAGCAGCGGGAAGTTCCACGGGATAATCTGCCCCACCACGCCTAACGGTTCGTGGAAATGATAAGCCACAGTTTCGCTATCAACTTCGCTGATACCGCCTTCCTGTGCCCGAATACACGAGGCGAAATAGCGGAAATGGTCAATCGCCAACGGCACGTCGGCGGCGCTGGTTTCGCGGATGGGTTTGCCGTTATCCCAGGTTTCTGCCGTCGCTAACAGCTCAAGGTTTTGCTCCATCCGATCGGCAATTTTAAACAGAATCGCCGCGCGATCCTGCACCGAGGTATGCGCCCATTTATCTTTTACTTTATGCGCAGCATCCAGCGCCAGATCGATATCGCGTTTACCCGAAGACGCCACTTCGCACAGCAGCTGCCCGGTCACCGGCGTCAGGTTCTGGTAATACTCGCCGTCGGCAGGCGCGACCCATTCGCCGCCAATAAAGTTGTCGTAGCGTGCTTTTAACTTAAGAGGAAAACCATACTCGCCGGGCTGAACACGTGCTGAAGGGGGATTATTGGTCATGATCGTCTCCTTGCTGTGTGAGGTATAACAAGGGTAGACGTGACTGGCGAAATCTTCGCCAGTCGGTAACAGCTTTACGACGGCTATCACGAATTTACGGGCAAAAGCTACAGCGGGTAGTGTGCAACGTACACTGCTTGCTGGTTATTAATTCTTTTCTCTTGCGCGAATCCTTCTTTAACAATCGTCCGTAAATCGGTCCGCGCCGTATTATCCGAGACGCCCAGACTCACACTAATTTCAGCAACTGTGTACTCTTTTCCCGGATTGGCGAGCATCACATTCAGGAGCGTTACCTGGCGCGGATTCAGGCGTTTAAGCACGCCAGAGCTAAACAGCACCCTATCGAGTTTTGCGCTTCGTTGCATAATTTCATCAATATGCTGCTGCCAGTTTTGCAAAGCACGTTTAATGACACCGGCCTGATATTCAAGGAAATAAGTCAGATCCATACCGTCTGATTCAGTGTACTGGTAGCTGGCGGCATATTTTACTGACGCGGCATAAAGCAAACGGCTGATGGAAATATATTTAAAAACATTGTAGCCCGATTTCAGCATATACCAGTAAAACAGCGCCCGACTGGTGCGCCCGTTGCCATCGCGAAAGGGATGTTCATGGGCCAGCATAAAATGCAGAATACAGGAGCGGACTAACGGATGAATATATCCCTCACGGCTATTTAACCACTGGCAAACTTTTTCCAGCCGTTCCGGCAACAACGCCGCTGCGGGCGGTTGATGCACTATATTGCTGTCATAGTCGGCGATCACAACATCATCTGTTTCACGAAATTCGCCCGGTCGATATTTCGCGTCGTTTATTCCCCCCATGCCAATAGCATGTAACTGACGAATAAGCGCAGGTGTTAGCGGTTCTGCGAGTAAGTGCGGAATTTCTGCCATCAACCGGGCGTTGCCCGCAATCATATGCTCGTCTTCAGTGCGTGGCGCCCGCCCTGTTTCCAGCATGTTTCTCGCCACCAGCGTCGTGGTATTCGCACCCTCCAGTTGGGAGCTGGTGATCGGCTCTTCCAGGCGTAACTGGCTTAACTCAGCGCCCGCCCCGCGCAACCGTTCAGTCTGATCTTTCAGCGCCAACGCAGTGGCATGTTTATCGACAAGCTCACAAACTTCTGCAATCACAGGCGTAATGTTGAATCCGGCCTGTTCGCCTGCTTCATTGCAGTAATTGATTCGCTGGATCGCCGCGTTGCGCGCCAGCCGGGTAAGCGTCCACGCCACTTCGACGTTTTCTCCTTTTTTTATGCGATACTGCAACTCATCAAAAGGTAGATAACGTCCTTTTTCATCGGTGACCCGGTTAAAGCGCAGATGAGCCTGAAGTTCCTCACCCGTTAAGTGTGATAAAGAAATCAGCCTGGGAGGTGATTTGATAGCCATTTGCTTATCTCAAAAAAGCGCAATATTGAGATAGTGTATAGCAGACCAGAGAAACTATCTCAAAAATCGAAAATTTTGAGATAGTTGATA
>NZ_BBMY01000081.1 GCF_000759775.1 Escherichia albertii NBRC 107761 = DSM 17582 | reverse complement strand
CCTGCATGGGTTATCATTTCAAGCCAGCGCCAGACGTCCGACACCCCTGCCATCCGCCATGATGCCTGCGTTGCGCCGGTACCAATTTTCACTGATATTCCGCCCAGCCGGTTAACGACCGCGAAACCGGACTCATCGGTTAAATCATCGCCCAAAAACACAGGTTTTCGACCAATGAAGGGAGTTTCCTGCATAAACGCGACAATAGCCCCCCCTTTACTGGTGCCTCCTGGCTTAATCTCGACGACACACTTTCCCTGCTGTAAGACCATTTGCGGCCAGGTCTGCGTAATGTGTCGCGCTAACGTCAGTAAGGCATCTTCATACTGCGGTACCTGACGGTAATGTAGTGCGAACGCCATGCCTTTCTCTTCCAGCTCTGCACCGGGAAATTGGGCGATAGCCATATGCAGCTGCACACAAATATCACGGGCCATCGCCTTCGGCAGATGAACGATATGCGTTTTACCATTGATGTCACGGCGCTCCGCCCCATGCACACCCGCTAACGGGAAGCAATAAGGATTCACCAGCGCATCAAGCTCGACCATTGAGCGCCCTGATATCAATGCCAATGCACCATGACTTATGGTTGCCAGTCGCTGAAGTCCTTGCAAAATTTTGTCAGGTACGGCGACCTGATCGGGATGCGGTTTGATTTCCGCCAGCGTGCCATCGAGATCAAAAAACCAGGCATATTTTGCGGAGAGTTCAGGGAGGGCGGTTAACGGCTCTGTCACCCGGGATTCCTCCTTCTCTTTCTTTTTGTGTTGCGCAGAACGCGCTTTACAGATATGTAAGTATAGACAGTGGAACGGGGCTCGCCATTTGCAAAAGAACAGCCAACCGTTGCCGCGGTTGGCTGTAGAGGAATATCACACTACGTTATTGCAGGTAAAATCATCAGACCGTGCGTTTCGCTTTTTGTTTATAACGGTCGAAGATCACCGCTGCCAGCAGGATTAAACCACGAACCACGTACTGAGCAAACGGAGAAATGTTAAGCAGGTTCATGGCGTTTTCCACCGTTCCCAAAATTAAAATCCCCGCTACTACATATGAGATTTTTCCGATGCCGCCTTTCAGAGAAACGCCACCTAACACGCAGGCCGAGATAACAATCAGCTCATAGCCAATCGAAGTCATTGGCTGTCCGCTGGTCATACGTGAAGCCAGTACAATCCCGGCGATTGCCGATACCAGACCAGAAAGAACAAAGATAATGATTTTAGTGCGGACAACCGGAACCCCGGCCAGACGTGCAGCCTCTTCGTTACCGCCAATCGCCAGCGTATTTCGACCAAAAGTAGTTTTGTTCAACAGCAGACCAAAGATTATCAGACAAGCTACGGTAAGCCAGATTGGCGCAGGTAAGCCGAACCAGTTGGCATAACCGAGCGCAAAGAAACTCTCATCCTCGATGCCAACCGCTTTACCATCAGAGATGATATACGCCAGGCCGCGCACAATCTGCATCGTCGCCAGAGTAGTGATCAAGGCGTTAATTTTTAGTTTGGCGATAACAAACCCATTCACCAGACCGCAGAGTACACCCAGTAATAAACCTGCCACCACGCCAATCCACAAGCTTTCAGTCAGGTTGATAACCACCGCCGTCGTTACGCCTGCGCAGGCAATAACCGAAGCGACCGAAAGGTCAAAGTCACCAGAAGCGAGGCAGAACAACATGCCGCACGCCACCATCCCCGACATAGAAATTGCCAGGCCCAGCCCTTTCATATTAATGAAGGTGGCAAAGTTAGGCACAAAAATGGAACAGGCAATAAACAGTACCGCAAAGACCACCAGCATGCCGTATTGATCCCAGATACGCCCCATACTGAATGACGACTTAGGTGCGCCAGATCCCGATGTAGAAACAGAAGACATCATACTCTCCTTACTCAGGCAACGGCCTGGCTGACTTTAGGCATTGCAAGGCTTAAGGCCTGGCGCTCATCTGCCTGCTCATGTAGCAATTCACCGGCAATCTCTCCTTCTCGCATAACCACAATCCGGTCGGCTACGCCGAGGACTTCGGGCAAGTCGCTGGAGGCAAACAACACCGCCACGCCCTGCGCCGCCAGTGCATAAATCACGTTGTAAATTTCATGTTTGGCGCCAACATCAATACCGCGCGTAGGTTCATCGAGCAAAATGACTTTCATCTCTTCCGATAACCAGCGCCCCAGAATGGCTTTTTGCTGATTTCCCCCGGAGAGATTCATGATCAACTGCTCAGCGCCCGGCGTTTTGATGTTCAGAGAGCGAATGTGCTGATCAGCGTTGCTCTCTTCCCAGCCGTTATTGATAAGGCAACCGCCGAGTACATGTTTGCGCCGGGCGCTGATGTTGATGTTGTCGCGAACGGAGTGCACAGGAATAATGCCTTCTGCTTTGCGATCTTCCGGGCAGAGCATCATGCCAGCGGCAATGGCATGGCCCGGTTTATGGATATTAATGGCTTTTCGATCGATATAAACCTGCCCCGCAGTAATTTGCGTGCCGCCAAACATCCCCTTCATTAATTCACTACGCCCTGCCCCTACCAGACCAAACAGGCCGACAATTTCTCCACTACGAACCGTCAGGCTAACTGGCGTACGCACGCCGGGCGCTTTTACTGCATCCAGTCGCAGACGCTCTTCACCATAAGCTCGTGGTTGCCAGCCATAGATATCGCCGATATCGCGACCAACCATCGCCTGTACCAGCGCGTCGTGGTTAACCTGCTGCATATCGGTAAAGGTTTTGACATAACGCCCGTCTTTAAAGACGGTGATGGCACCGCTGAGGGCAAAAATTTCTTCCATACGGTGAGAAACATACAGGATGATTCTCCCCTCTTTTCGCAGTCCTCGAATGACACGAAAAAGGTTGTCGATTTCACGCGCCGACAGGGAACTGGTTGGCTCATCAAAGGCGATAATTTTGGCGTTACGCGCCAGGGCTTTAGCAATTTCAACCATCTGCCACTGACCGATGGAGAGATATTTCAGCGGCGTATCCGGGTCAATATCCATTCCCAGATGTTTAAGTTGTAATCCAGCTTCGTAGTTCAGCAGCGAGCGATTCACAATACCGCCTTTATGGGGAAGCTGGCCGAGATAGATATTCTCCGCGACGGTCATTTCCGGCACGAGATGCAGTTCCTGATAAATAATCGCCACACCCGCGTTAAGTGCCGCAGTGGTGTCGGAAAAGGATATTTCCTGCCCATTAATCACCACAGAACCCGTGGTTGGCGCGTAATTACCGCTCAGAATTTTTAAGAGCGTTGATTTCCCGGCGCCATTTTCACCCATCAACGCATGAACCTGACCGGCATAGCAGTCAAAACTGATATCCGTCAGCGCCTTAACGCCCGGAAAGGTTTTACCGATGCCGCGAAATGAGAGATACGGGGTAGACTGTTGCATAACGTCTCCGTGAATCACTGGTCGTTCATACCCCCTCTGCACACAGCAGAGGGGTGTTTTTACCGACGATTACTTACCGCCTAACCCTTTTTTCTCCAGTTCTTCTTTGAAGTTGTCACGCGTGATCAGCACAACGTCAGTAACTTCAGTGAATTTAGGCGGTTCAACATCTTTCGCCACCCAGTTGTAAAGCATTTCGCTGGATTTATAACCGTGGACATCCGGGCTTGGCAGCAGTGAACCATAGAAGCCGGTTGCCTGTGCTTTTGACAGCTCACTCACCGCATCCACGCCATTGATACCGATACCAATGATATCCGCCGCTTTAAAGCCCTGGCCTTCTGTCGCGCGTACACCGCCCAGTACGGTACTGTCGTTCATACCAACAATCAGCCAATGTTTAACTTCAGGATGCTGAACCAGCATGGAGTTGGCTGCGTCAAACGCCCCGGGGATATCGTTAGATTTAGTAGGGACCTGATAAATTTGTTTTTCCGGGAATCCAGCCGCTTTCAGCGCATCCATAGAACCGGTAGTACGACGGCGAGCGGTATCCAGTTCGTTGGCGGTAATAGCCATCACAGCACTTTCTTTCGCGTCCCAACCGCGTTTTTGCATCTCTTTATACAATTCCTGGCCCTGGCGTTCGCCAATCTTAGTCGCCGCCATCATCACCAGCGGAACAGTATCCATTGGCTTGCCTTTGGCGTTGACGAACTGGTCATCGACAGCAATAACTTTCATATCGTAGCCACGGGCTTTAGCCACGATTGCAGCCCCCAATTTCGGGTCCGGCGTACAAATGACGAAACCTTTCGCGCCGCTGGCAGCAAGGCTATCAATGGCATTCAGTGTTTTTTCTCCGTCAGGTACGGCAATTTTAATCACGTCAAAACCTAAATCTTTCCCGGCTTTATCGGCAAACTTCCATTCGGTCTGGAACCACGGTTCTTCCGGTTGCTTCACCAGGAAACCGAGCTTCAGATTTTCCGCCATAGCGGATTGTGACATAACGGCAGCCAGACCGATGGCGGCAAGAGCTTTAGTAAATTTGTGCATGGTTATCTCCAGCTTTAGCGTCATTTTGTGTAGGGCAAAAACGAACAACTTTCGTTAATTTAATCGGAAAACAAAGCATTACCTTTTAGCAAAAGATAAGTGACCGTGTTGGCATAGTTTTAGCGGGAAATTAATTCTCCATAGGAGAGCAACATCACATCGCAGAATTACAGTCAGAACGTGCATAAATTCAGCGAGAAAAGACATACAACGCGCGGTAATTGTCGGACAAACAAAAAGACGCTTAGCAGATTAATCCATAAGATTAGCCAGGAAATCCTTGTAGCCTACTGTGTTCGATATTGATGGGCTGTTTTTTACGAAAAACGTCCAGCATTAATTTTTTGCTATGAAGGTGATTAACTGTTCTATTACTCATGTTAGCCAGACATATCTCCCCGTAACGTAAATCATTTTTACTGTTTATTATCACCGTGCTAACCAAAATAATAACCTGTATATAATGAGAACTATGTCACACTGCAATAAATTTATCGTCAAATATCAAAACATCATCATGATGTTTAACAATACTGAATTATCAATGAGTTAAAGAAACCACAACATTAAAAATCATTGCTATTCAATTGATTTAACCAATGAAATATAAAAAAATATAAACCCGATGATTTAGGGATTTTCTTATTGGCATTCAGACGTTATGCTTATTTCAGATCATCGTCAGAATTGACTCCACGATCACATTTCGGACCCGCAGAAAGGAATTATTCTGCAAACAGTAATTATGGTGTTTTGATTTATCTTGCACCTCTCCACTTCTGGATATAAGGATATTAGGTATGGCAACCGCTGGAATGCTTCTCAAACTCAACACGCAAATGAACCTCGAGTTTTATGCATCCAATCTCTACCTCCACCTGAGCAACTGGTGTTCTGAGCAAAGTCTGAACGGCACCGCGACTTTCCTTCGCGCCCAGGCACAAAGTAATGTGACTCAGATGATGCGCATGTTTAATTTTATAAAAAGTGTTGGAGCAACCCCCATCGTGAAGGCCATTGACGTTCCTGGCGAGAAATTAAACTCTTTGGAAGAGTTATTCCAAAAAACGATGGAAGAGTATGAACAGCGTTCAAGCACACTGTCACAATTAGCCGTTGAAGCAAAAGCCTTGAATGATGAGTCTACCGTTGATTTCCTGCGCGATCTGGAAAAAGAACAGCAGTACGACGGTCTGTTGTTGCAAACTATTCTTGATGAAGTCCGTAGCGCTAAACTGGCGGGTATGTGCCCTGTACAGACCGACCAGCATGTACTGAATGTTGTGTCGCATCAACTGCATTGATAATGACCGGCGCTCATGTATTGCGCCGGAACAAAATAAATTTCTGAAGGCCGCTGCTTCATATCACTGAAGCAGCGGTTTTTTAATGGGATTCGCCTTGTGGAGTAAATTTCAGATCAATCAGCGCGATGGCTTTTTGAATAGCCCGCATGGTGACAGGATCAGCAGCGGCAGGATGGTTGGTAAAGTCGATATTCTTTAACTGGCTGGACATTTTTTCGCGAATCTCTACGGGCGCGATAACATCGAGTACGTCGAGAATTTGTTTGATAACCAACTGGCAAGCGGCAACATCAGAGACCAGTTCCTGATCGGCATTTAGCGGCTGGGGCATCGTAAACTCCTGATAGCATTTTCAAAACCGTTATAGTAACGGCTTCGCTTCCGCAGTGATAGCCACATCCCACGCTATCAGGATACAAAAAAACCTGCCGGAGCAGGTTTCTTGTTTATCTGAACATATTGCCTGGCGGTACGTCTTTGAACGTCTTGCAATAGTTATCAAACATGCTTTTCAGGATCTTGCTCAGTTTCATTGCGACACTCCGACCATTTGTTATATATCTGTTATAGTCCTCGTGCTTATAATATGACATCCATCACAAAAATCAACCTTAATGTGATGCGAATCACATAAATACCCCTTTTATGTTATAAAAATGATAACCATAAAAACGCAGCAAAAGGTCTGATGATGACAAGAAATAGCACCTGCCTGGCGTCTTTTCCGTCCATTGCAGCTGCGCAGCAACGCGTAAAATGCGTCTTTCTTTTACTCTTCTGGCTGCACCATGAAATCTCTGATTCTGACTCTTTCAGTAATAACACTGACGGGATGTACCATTACTCGTCAGGCTCATGTGGGCAATGTTGATGCGGCAGCGGGCATTGTCCGGCTGGTTTATGATCAGGCATTTTTACAACATGCCCGCTCTGATCGTTATCTGAATCACGGAATCGCCGATCGCGCGTGTCAGCAAGAGGGATATACTCACGCCATCCCCTTTGGTCAGCCAGTGGGAAACTGTAGCGTCTTTGCCGGTTCTTTATGTCTGAATACTGAATTCACTTTGTCATATCGGTGCCAGCATTCCGCCTTCTCTGTCTTTCAATAAAACACTTAATCAGCGAGAGATATTTCGCTGATTAATTCACGCACAAATAGTGTTAATGCGTTTTATTCCCATTCGTATTTTTAATAATTGACGCTTATATTTTACCTTTTGCAAATAATAAAATAACAAATTATAGTGGCGGCACAGCAACAAAAATAACCTTTATGGAGCACGACTATCATGCTGAAACCAGAAATGATTGAAAAACTTAATGAGCAGATGAACCTGGAACTGTATTCTTCACTGCTTTATCAGCAAATGAGCGCCTGGTGCAGCTATCACACCTTCGAAGGCGCTGCTGCGTTCCTGCGCCGCCATGCTCAGGAAGAAATGACGCATATGCAGCGCCTGTTTGACTATCTGACCGATACCGGAAACTTACCGCGTATAAATACTGTTGAATCCCCGTTTGCGGAATATTCTTCACTTGATGAATTATTCCAGGAAACCTACAAACACGAGCAGTTAATTACCCAGAAAATTAACGAACTGGCTCATGCAGCCATGACCAATCAGGATTATCCGACATTCAATTTCCTGCAGTGGTATGTCTCTGAACAGCATGAAGAAGAGAAATTGTTCAAGTCTATTATTGATAAATTAAGCCTGGCAGGTAAGAGCGGCGAAGGTCTTTATTTTATCGATAAAGAACTCTCTACCCTCGACACACAAAACTAATCCTCTCCGGCGGCAGAATCTCTGCCGCCGTTTCATATCAGTGACGACAAATCTTACCTGGATCAGTTGAGAATCCATCTCCACTGGGAATAAATTTACCTTTTGCCGCCAGAAACGCCACCAGCTCTCCCGCCGTCATCCCTTCTGCCGAACAGGTATGAAAACGCGCTTGTTCACCAAAACGCGCTTTAATCGCCGCTTCCAGGCTGGCGTGAGTATATTGCTCGCCAGATTCAATCATCATATTTAACACTTCATGACCGTGAATGGATTCCATCGTTCCTCCTCAAAAAAGGCATAGCGTAACGGCAGGCGCTCATCAAAGCTTTGCGCCAACGCAGTTCTGAATGCATTTTGCTGTACAGTTTAATTTACACAATATGTAACGCTGATTTGACGAAATATACAGAATGCCTTAACCTGCGCCACAGATATCACTCATAAAGATCGTCAGGACAGAAGAAAGCGTGAAAAACAGAACTCTGGGAAGTGTTTTTATCGTGGCAGGAACCACAATTGGCGCAGGTATGCTGGCAATGCCGTTGGCAGCGGCTGGCGTCGGCTTTAGCGTCACGTTGACATTGTTAATTGGGCTGTGGGCTCTGATGTGTTACACCGCGCTATTACTGCTGGAAGTATATCAACATGTCCCCGCAGACACGGGGTTAGGCACGCTGGCAAAACGCTATCTGGGGCGTTACGGGCAGTGGCTGACTGGCTTCAGTATGATGTTTCTAATGTATGCCCTGACGGCAGCGTACATCAGCGGCGCTGGTGAATTGTTGGCCTCCAGCATCAGCGACTGGACAGGCATTTCCATGACTGCAAGCACTGGCGTGCTGTTGTTCACTTTTGTTGCCGGTGGTGTGGTTTGTGTGGGGACATCGCTGGTCGATTTATTTAATCGTTTTCTGTTCAGCGCCAAAATTATTTTTCTGGTGGTGATGCTGGTATTACTGTTACCGCATATTCATAAAGTGAATTTGTTAACCCTACCGCTGCAACAGGGGCTGGCGCTATCCGCGATCCCGGTCATTTTTACGTCGTTTGGTTTTCACGGCAGCGTGCCAAGCATCGTCAGCTATATGGACGGCAATATCCGTAAACTGCGCTGGGTATTTATTACCGGTAGTGCGATCCCTCTGATAGCGTACATTTTCTGGCAACTGGCGACGCTGGGCAGCATTGATTCGACAACCTTTATGGGGTTACTGGCTAATCATGCTGGTTTAAACGGTCTGTTGCAGGCATTACGCGAAGTTGTTGTTTCTCCGCACGTGGAGTTAGCGGTGCATTTATTTGCTGACTTAGCCCTCGCAACGTCTTTCCTTGGTGTGGCGTTAGGTTTGTTTGATTATCTGGCGGATCTGTTTCAGCGCTCAAACAGCATTGGCGGACGTCTGCAAACGGGGGCGATTACCTTTCTGCCACCGCTGGCGTTTGCACTGTTTTACCCACGTGGCTTCGTGATGGCGCTGGGATATGCAGGCGTAGCGCTGGCTGTTCTGGCGTTGATTATCCCTTCCCTGCTTACCTGGCAAAGCAGAAAGCATAATCCGCAGGCAGGTTATCGCGTGAAAGGTGGTCGTCCGGCGCTGGTGTTGGTGTTTCTCTGTGGTATTGGTGTGATTACTGTGCAATTTTTGATTGCAGCTGGATTATTACCCCAGGTGGGATGATTACTCTACCTGATGTGTCTGTGGACGCAGGACTAATCTTCTGTCCACAGACTTATCAGGTCAATAGCATGTCGGGGCCAGAATTAACTCCTGTCCCCAACATTTCCTCTTAGTGCAGGCAGCACTGCTTAAATTTCTTACCACTCCCGCATGGGCAAGGATCGTTACGGCCAGGTTTCTCTTCTACCTTAATTGGTTGCTGGACAGGCTTTTCCTGCGGATGCGCCATCCAGTAGGCATGTAAATCAAGCGCCGCCAGTCGAATAGCATCCACGCTCTCATCAAATGCTTCCGGCGATAGCTTCTCCACCCGCTCGAAGTTTTCTTCTGTACCGTGCAGCGCAATGGCCTCTAGTGCCGGTTTTAACGAATCTGGAAATGCAGACCAATCAGAGAGTGCCACGCCACGCATATAACCAAAGCACCACTCCTCAACAATCGTCAGTTCACTACCGTCAACTTCTCGCAGGCCAAATAGCGGCTCAAACTGTTCGGGGAATTCGTTCAGGCGCTCTGCGGTATCAGCCATATGCTGAAAAGCCAGGTTCATAAAGCGCATCATCTCTTTCTCTGACGCCCAGCGCGGTACATAGTCCGCCCCACCCCACACGGCAACCAGCCATTGTTCCGGTTCAATCTCCTGCGGAGAACTCAACACCGCCGTCAATAAACCGTCCAGTTCCGCCACATCAAGAATCGCGTGGTCAGTGTTGTATTTAGTCAGAATATCATCCAGCCATTCCAACTCACTTTCGTTTAACGGTCCCGTTTTCATACGCTTTTCCTTGTGGATCTCAACTCGCCAACGCCTATCTTACATGTCGGCCTGGACCAGAGATACTTTTTGAATGGATAACTCAGTGATAAAAATTTGGTGAGAGTGTAATGACAAATCGCAGATACAAAAAAACCACCCGAAGGTGGTTTCACGACACTGCTTATTGCTTTGATTTTATTCTTATCTTTCCCATGGTACCCGGAGCGGGACTTGAACCCGCACAGCGCGAACGCCGAGGGATTTTAAATCCCTTGTGTCTACCGATTCCACCATCCGGGCTCGGGAAAAATTGGAGGCGCGTTCCGGAGTCGAACCGGACTAGACGGATTTGCAATCCGCTACATAACCGCTTTGTTAACGCGCCGAATTATTCAGGCTTTTCAACCAGACACCCGCCTGAGCCGATGTCTTTTAAACTGGAGCGGGAAACGAGACTCGAACTCGCGACCCCGACCTTGGCAAGGTCGTGCTCTACCAACTGAGCTATTCCCGCATTCATCAAGCAATCAGTTAATCACTTGATTTTATTATCGTCTGGCAATCAGTGCCGCCGTTCGATGCGTTGCATTCTACTTACCTGGCGCGATGAGTCAACGATATTTTTCACCACTTTTGATCGTTTGCTGAAATTTGCGTCGAAACGATCACTGATCAAGCAAATCCGCTCGTGCAGCGCTCAAATATTGCAACATTGACCATAGGGTCAGTACTGCAGCCACGAAGAAAAGTGCAATCCCCGCGTACTCAACCCAAATGTTTGGACGCCACAACAGCCAGGCCAACGCCACCATTTGCGCCGTGGTTTTCACTTTACCAATCCAGGAGACAGCCACGCTACTGCGTTTACCCAGCTCCGCCATCCACTCGCGCAGTGCAGAAATGATAATTTCACGGGCAATCATCGTTGCCGCCGGTAAAGTCACCCACCAGCTATGGTAATGCTCAGTTACCAACACCATCGCAATGGCGACCAGCACTTTATCCGCTACCGGATCAAGAAAAGCGCCAAAACGGGTACTCTGGTTCCAGCGCCGGGCCAGAAAACCATCAAACCAGTCAGTCACCGCCGCGACGCAAAAAATGAGTGCGGCGGCAAACGGCGACCAGGTGACAGGCAGATAAAAGACCAATACAAAGAATGGGATAAGGATGACACGGAACAGTGTGAGCAACGTAGGGATATTAAATTGCATAATGACGGGTAACTATCTGTTGTCAGTAAGATTACCCCTATGTTGCTACAGAGACATCAATGTTTCAACGACCAGAAGATCTTTTCTGCCAGAGCTTGCGAAATACCCGGCACTTTTGCAATTTCTTCGACGCTGGCGTTACGTAAACCTTGCAAACCGCCCATATATTTCAACAACATTTGCCGACGTTTTGGACCGACGCCTTCAATGGTTTCCAGAGTGCTGGTATTTTTGACCTTCGCCCGTTTTTTGCGGTGTCCGCCAATTGCATGATCGTGCGATTCATCGCGTATATGCTGGATAACATGCAGCGCCGGCGAATCTGGCGGCAGACTAAATCCCTCACCTTCCGGTTCGAAGAACAGCGTTTCCAACCCGGCCTTACGATCGGCCCCTTTGGCAACACCAAGTAACAGAGGATGTTTTTTATCCCATGATACATCCAGTTCGGCAAAAACGTTTTTCGCCTGCGCCAACTGACCTTTACCGCCGTCGATAAGGATCACGTCCGGGATCTTACTGTCGTCAATAGCTTTACCATAACGCCGACGTAGCACCTGATTCATCGCCGCATAATCATCGCCCGGCGTAATGCCGGTAATGTTATAACGCCGATACTCAGCACGCAGTGGGCCATTGGCATCGAACACCACACACGACGCGACGGTTTGTTCGCCCATAGTATGGCTAATGTCAAAACACTCCATCCGCTTCACGGCGGGCAATTTCAACACGCTGGCAAGTGCGGTTAGTCGCTGGTGAACGGTAGATTGCTGCGAAAGTTTGCTGGTCAATGCGGTCGCCGCATTGGTACGCGCCAACTTAAGGTAACGCGCCCGATCGCCGCGCGGTTTAGTCTGGACGTTAATTCTGCGTCCTGCCAGTTCTGAAAGGGAATCGGCGAGCAACGTTTTATCGCTGAGATGAAAATCAAGCAGGATCTCTCCTGGCAAGGTGCGCATCTGACTGCCCTGTAAATAGAACTGGCCGACAAAAGTTTCCACCACTTCCCCCAGTTCCGTCCCGCCGGGTACTTTCGGAAAATAGCTACGGCTACCGAGCACTTTGCCCTGACGAATAAACAGTACATGAACACATGCCATTCCTGCCTCAAACGCCACGCCAATCACGTCAAGATCATCGCCAGTATTAGAGACGAACTGTTTCTCGGTAACGCGACGTACTGCCTGAATCTGGTCACGAATGCGTGCGGCCTCTTCAAACTCCAGATTCTGACTGGCCTTTTCCATGCGAGAAATCAATTGGGTAATGACCTGATCGTCCTTACCCGATAAAAACAGGCGCACATATTCAACTTGTTGAGCGTACTCATCTTCACCTACCAGCCCTTCGACGCACGGCCCCAGGCAGCGCCCGATCTGATATTGCAGGCACGGGCGCGAGCGGTTGCGATAGACGCTATTTTCGCACTGGCGAATAGGAAAAATCTTTTGTAGCAGCGCCAGCGTTTCACGTACGGCATAACCATTCGGAAACGGGCCGAAATATTCACCTTTAGCATGCTTCGCACCGCGATGCATAGCCAGGCGCGGATGAGTATCGCCACTCAGAAAGATAAAGGGATAAGACTTATCATCGCGCAACAGAACGTTGTAACGCGGTTGATAAAGTTTGATGTAGTTATGTTCCAGCAATAACGCTTCTGTTTCGGTGTGAGTAACCGTTACGTCAATTTGCTGGATCTGCGCCACCAACGCTTCGGTTTTGCGCGAAGCGAGATTGCTTCGGAAATAGCTGGAAAGCCGTTTTTTCAGGTCTTTCGCTTTGCCGACATAGATAACCGTACCACCAGCATCATACATGCGATAAACGCCCGGCTGGCTGGTTACGGTTTTTAAAAACGCTTTTGCGTCAAACTGAACACTCACTGACTTGTTAATGTCTCCGCATTACACAGACCATGGCGAATTGCCAGGTGAGTCAGCTCGACATCGCCATGAATGTTTAATTTACTGAACATACGGTAGCGATAGCTGTTCACCGTTTTCGGGCTGAGATTTAGTTGTTCTGAGATCTCATTGACCTTCTGACCTTTAGTAATCATCAGCATAATCTGCAATTCACGTTCAGACAAACTGGCAAATGGGCTTTCCGTCTTCTCTGGTTCGATCTGGCTTAATGCCATTTGTTGGGCGATATCGGAAGCAATATACCGTTGCCCTGAATAAACAGAGCGAATCGCGCTTACGACTTCCTGCGGTGCCGCGCCTTTGCTGAGGTAGCCTGCGGCGCCGGCCTGCATAACTTTCGCAGGTAAAGGGTTTTCAGTATGGACCGTAAGCATGATGATTTTGACATCCGCGGTCGAGCGCGCGATTTTACGCGTCGCCTCAAGTCCACCAATGCCTGGCATACTCATGTCCATTAGCACCACGTCAACGGTGTTTGCCCGGCACCACTTAACGGCGTCTTCACCGCAGGATGCCTCACCGACGACTTTAATACCCTTTATATCTTCCAGAATGCGTCGTATCCCTGCGCGCACCAGTTCGTGGTCATCAACAAGTAGAACGTTGATCAAAGGAATATCTCCAGAAATAGGGATAACGCTACTGATAGTTAGTCATTCGTATATTAGCGGGTTTTATTGCAACTTTGAAACGTTAAAAATGGTGGGTATTCGATTTTTCTCTCGTTTTCGTAAATTCGATTGTCCACAGTTATGATCACGCCCGTCACCAAAGATTTGTTGGTTCATTCTATGGTAAAACCAACGACGAAATGTGACAAAAATTGACTTTATTCAGCAAAAATGAAAATCAGCAGCATGAATGTGTAACATTAATTAACTCAAACAATACGGACCAAAAACATTCATGATAGAAATATTAATTGGCCATTATATTAGCCAGTTTAATATCATTGACAACAAGGCGCACAAAAAACAACCACTGCTATTTTTAACAGAGCTTATGGTATACTCCGCCGCCTTAACATTTTTCACTGCAAATTTTCATTGCAATATGACGAGGAAAATAAATGAGTACGCCTGATTTTTCTACTGCCGAGAATAATCAAGAACTGGCAAACGAAGTCTCCTGCCTGAAAGCGATGCTGACGCTGATGCTGCAGGCGATGGGACAAGCTGACGCGGGCCGCGTGATGTTAAAGATGGAAAAACAGCTTGCGCTGATCGAAGACGAAACCCAGGCTGCGGTATTTTCCAAAACGGTTAAGCAAATTAAACAAGCTTACCGTCAGTAATATAAAACCGGCTGAAGGCACGCCTTTCAGCCGGTTTTACATCTGATACACAAAATGTAAAAGAGGTCATATTAAGCCAGTTGCGGCAGCATAACAGGCAACCTGCGTTTTATTTGGCGCATTGATTTTTTTCTGCATATTTTTCTGATGAAAATTGACTGTATTCTCGGAGATTGACAGGATCATCGCAATCTCTGCCGATGTCTTTCCTTCGGCAGTCCATTTCAAAATTTCCTTTTCCCGCTTGCTGAAATGCATTTCCGGCGTCATCACCATTTCATCATTTAAACGCATCAACGCCATCAGACTTTCACGCACCAGCAACTGCATTTTTAATTGCAGTTCATCACCAGGAACAGGAATTTCACGCGTACTGCTACGGGAGAAAGACAAAAAACCCAACGCCCGATTCGGCAACATAAAATAGTGCGTGACGCCGCGACGTAAACCATGCGCACGGGCAGCTTCCCACAACGGTTGTGCTTCGCGATATAAGTCGTCATTCCACAGTAAATGCCCCTGACGGAAGTTTTCAGGGTTAAGAGCCGGATCGATAGCAAGAAAGTTTTTCTCCTGATAATAACGAACCCACGCCTCGGGATAATTAGTGTAGAAAGCCACTTTCGGTCGCGTAAATGGCACCGGATGACGCACACATAATGAATAGAAATCATACTCGAGTTGGTGAGCCTGATGCTCTATTTCATGGTAAACCTCTTCCGCAACCTCCATCCTCTGAAAACGCAATAGCATCGTGCGACGCCAGCTGAAAAAATCCGTATCCTGCATAGTAAACCGCAATGCCCCTGAAAGTGAGTACCATTTATATTGATATCTCAAACTATCACATAAATAAGATTTATATATAATCAATATTATTCAGACAATGAATTACTTTTGCAAGACATAACATTCTCTTATGTTATTAATGAGTTATGCTGTTTTGTTAACCAATTTATGGCGATACGGAATCACATTCCCCCCCCGACAAAACATCTGCCGGGGCTGAGTTTTTCTTATTATTTCAGCAGAAATTTCTCGAGAAACTGGCGAGTACGGGGCTGCTGTGGATTAGCAAATAATGCTTTTGCTGATCCTTGCTCCACTATTCTCCCTTGATCCATAAAGATTGCGCGATCGGCAACGTCTCGGGCAAAGCTCATTTCGTGCGTCACAATCACCATAGTACGTCTCTCCTGCGCCAGTTGCCGAATGGTATTCAGAACCTCCCCTACCAGTTCCGGGTCCAGCGCCGACGTTGGCTCATCAAATAAAATAACTTCAGGACGCATTGCCAGCGCACGCGCAATCGCCACGCGTTGCTGTTGGCCGCCGGACAAACGACGTGGATAGCGGGTTTCTTTGCCCGCCAGTCCGACTTTCGCCAGCAGTTCACGTGCGCGTGTCGTGGCTTCTTCTTTTGGTTCGCCTTTGACGATCACCGGCCCTTCAATAATATTTTCCAGCACCGTGCGATGCGGAAACAAATTAAAGTTCTGGAAGACAAAACCAACATGCTGACGCAACTGTCGAATCAGCAATTTTTGCTGACCTAATGAACGCGCAGTATCAATCATGATATCACCCACTTTAATCGTCCCAGCCTCCGGTTGTTCCAGCAGATTTATGCTGCGTAACAACGTGGTTTTACCGGAGCCGCTCGGGCCGATAATCGCCACGACTTCGCCAGTTTTGACCTCCAGATCGATACCATGCAATACCGTCTGACCGTGGAATTTCTTCACCAGATTTTTAACTTCAATGGCGCTCATTTTGGCTCTCTCTCCTGGCGATTAAGTTGATTCTCAAAATGGTTCTGCAGCGTCGATAACACTGTCGCCATAATCCAGTAAATGAGCGAAGCCGCGAGATACATTGTGAAAACTTCCAGCGTGCGCGAAGTAATCAACTGCGCCTGACGGAACAGTTCCGGCACCTGAATCGTCGCCGCCAGCGAAGTATCTTTCACCAGGCTGATAAAGCTGTTCGACAGCGGCGGCAGCGCTACCCGCGCCGCCTGCGGTAAAATCGCCCGCCGCATGGTTTGCCACGGCGTCATCCCGATACTGGCGGCAGCTTCCCATTGACCTTTATCAATAGAAGAAATAGCCGCACGCAGCGTTTCAGCAGCATAAGCAGCGGTATTCAGTGACAGGCCAATCATCGCTGACGGGATCGGGTCCAGCTCAATGCCAAACTGCGGCAGACCGTAATAGATCATAAACAGCTGCGCGATGAGCGGCGTACCGCGAAAGATAGAGATATAAAAACGCGCCAGCCAGCGCACAGGCCAGACAGGCGACAGACGCATCAGCGCGAGAATAAATCCCAACAGTAAGCCAAAAAACATGCCGCCGATACTGAGTTGCAGCGTATACCCTGCCCCTTTCAGCAGGAACGGCAAGGAATCAATAACCAGTTGTATACTTTCTTGCATAAGCATTTCCGGGGCTAGACGTGGGGATGATAGGCAAACAGCGCAGGCGCGCCGCCGGTATGAATAAACAGAATCGGACCTTCATCTTTGAAGCGTTTCTGACTGATACCATCAATCAGCCCCGCCATCGCTTTTCCGGTATACACAGGATCAAGCAGAATACCTTCCAGGCGCGCCAGCAGTTTCACCGCTTCCATGCCCTCATCATTTGGCACACCATAGCCAGGCGCAAAATAATCATCCCAGAGTAAAATGTCCGCTGCAGCAGTCAGCTCCAGCTCTTTGGCAATAGCCTGTTGTAGATTAACCACTTTCGGCAACTGTTCAGCAACGGAACGCGACACGGTCACGCCAATCAGTTCAGTATCTGGCAGCAATTGTTCCAGTCCAACCGCCAGTCCGGCGTGTGTTCCGGCACTGCCCGATGCTACCACCACCGACGAAATATTAACCGCCCCTTCACACTGTTGCGCGATTTCCAGCGCACTCTCCACATACCCCAGCGCACCTAAAGCATTAGAACCGCCAACCGGAATGACATACGGGCGAAAACCTTGTGCTTCGACTCGCGTCGCCAGCTCTTCCAGTTGGGCGTTGGGATCGCTCAATGCATCGCACATTTCAATCTGGGTATTGAACAGATCCAGCAACAAACGGTTACCATTGCTTAAATAGTTTTCTGCGGTAGTACCAATAGGATTTTCCAGCAGCGCTACGCAGTGCAGACCCAGTTTTGCAGCTACGGCGGCTGTCTGGCGCACGTGGTTAGACTGAATCGCCCCTGCGGTAATCAGAGTGTCGGCACCTTCGCGCAGAGCATCAGCCGCGAGAAATTCCAGTTTACGTAATTTATTGCCGCCCATTGCCATAGGAGTAACGTCATCCCGTTTAATAAAAATTTCTCGTCCGAGATAATCAGAAAAACGCGGCAGATATTCGAGTGGTGTTGGCGCGCCGATAAATTCCAGCCGTGGGAAACGCGTTAAATTATGTAGTGGCATAAAAACCTCCGATGTGTGTTGTTGTGATATTGTTATTATGCACGCTGAAAACGCTTAAATAAAAAAGGCGCTAATGAAAGCGCCCTTTTTGTCATCACGCTGATTATTTGGTCACATCAGCACCAAACCATTTTTCGGAAAGGGCTTGTAAGGTGCCGTCTTTTTGCATTTCCGCAATAGCGCCGTTAACCGCTTTCAGCAGATCTTCGTTTCCTTTACGCAGTGCCACGCCAGATTCCTGACGGGAGAACGCTTCACCGGTTACTGCCAACATATCGTTGGTTTTTTTCACCAGATCCAGCGCCGCCAGACGGTCAACCAGAATCGCATCAATACGTCCCACGCGAAGATCCTGATATTTGGTTGGGTCATCATCATAGGTACGCACATCGACGCCCTGAACATTCTGACGCAACCACTCTTCATAGTTGGTTCCCAGACCGACACCGACTTTTTTTCCTTTCAGGTCGTCAGCCGTTTTAATGGTACCTTCATAACCTTTCTTCACCAGCGTCTGAATGCCGGAAATGGTGTATGGGGTAGAGAAATCGTATTTTTTCTTGCGCTCGTCAGAGATGGTGACCTGATTAATCACCACATCAATACGCTTAGAATCCAGCGACGCTAACATGCCGTCCCATTTGGTCGGTTTTAATGCAGCTTCTACGCCAAGATGTTTTGCCAGTTGTTGAGCAAACTCCACTTCAAAGCCGGTTAATTTACCGTCATCTCCCTGAAAGCTGAATGGCGGATAAGTGCCTTCCAGGCCCACCAGCAGCGTGCCGCGCTCTTTCACTTTATTGAGCAAGCCCTCATCGGCAAAACTCTTGACGCTCATGCCCGCGACCAGCGCCACGGCCATGACACCCATCAACGCCTGACGTCCAAGATGTGCTAATTTCATATTCACCCCGAATGTTGTTATGTCTGTTTGCAGTGTAGGGCCATTGTTTGTAAACACAAAAACAACTCCGTTACATCTTATTCTTATTTAATATATATCAGATACCGACAGACTGGCGGATTTCTGCGCAAGGCCAGCGCTCGTTTGACGCTGGTAATGCTGATACTTACGTAACGCAATGCGGTAATTGTTGGTGCTGGTGGCAGGCAGCCACGGGGCAAAGGTTTCATCAAGAAAGCCTTCCTGCAGCAGATCGTGGGAAATATTTTGTTGACGTAAATGATGTCCCAGACGGCGCAGACGGACGACATATTCACGCACAGTACCGGGGCTCATTTCGGTATGTTCAAGGAGAAACTGCTTAAAGCTGATAATATCGAAAAAATCACTTTGCGATTTGCAATGTAAATCGCCGCAAAAACGGCACAATGCCACCCATGATTTTTGTTCCACCTGCCAGCTATTTTCATCTAATAATATGTCGAGGCGTGAGATCTCGATTTTATTCACTAATTTACCGTCGCGAACCAGGGTAATGCGATCGAGTAATTTACGGCAATGCGCGCAATGAGTCTGGCTGTGTTTAAAATCTTTAAGATAGCGGCTTAATGGCCGTCTTTTCAGGTGCTGCACCATCATTAAGAACTCCTGCTATTCAAAATTAAAGTGCGGCATTTACATGCGTTATAACTTACCCAGTTTAGTGCGTAACCGTTTTAATCGCCTGGCTATGTAACTGACTGACTCGCGATTCACCGACTTCCAGCATTGCGCCAATCTCTTTGAGATTCAGCTCTTCCTGGTAATAGAGGGTTAATACCCGTTGTTCGCGTTCCGGCAACATTTCAATGGCAGCCATCACCCGCTGACGCAGATTATTGTCCAGTAACTGTTGTAGCGGATTTTCCCGCTGATGATCGTCAGTCACCAGTTCAATGCTGTCGCCGTGCTCTTCGCGCCACTCGTCATAGGAGAAGAGCTGGCTGTTATTAGTGTCGAGCAACATTTGGCGATAGCCGGCGATGTCGATCCCTAAACGTTCCGCTACCTCAGTTTCTATGGCATTGCGGCCAAGTTCCTGCTCCAGTTGCCCTATCGCCTGTGCCACTTCACGCGCGTTGCGCCGCACGCTGCGCGGCACCCAGTCACGACTGCGAAGTTCATCCAGCATAGCGCCACGGATACGCTGCACTGCGTAAGTTGTAAATGCCGTTCCTTGTAGGGCGTCATAGCGTTCAACGGCATTAAGTAACCCAATGCCGCCAGCCTGTAGCAGATCGTCAAGTTCCACGCTCGCGGGCAATCGAACCTGCAGGCGCAATGCTTCGTGACGCACCAGCGGGACATAACGCTGCCACAGCGAGTGTTTATCCATTACACCTTCAGCGGTATAGAGTGAATTCACGATAAACAGCCCTGCGTTATATGAGTTATCGGCATGATTATCCGTTTCTGCAGGATTTTTAATCGGACGATTAGTGAGTGAAATAAGGGGTTATTTGGAGGTTACCGGTAAATCCCCGCTGCAACGGGGATCAGGTTGCTGACAAGTTACACCGCATGTTGCCGGATGCGGCGTAAACGCCTTATCCGGCCTACAAAATTTGCAAATTCAATAAATTGCAATTCACATTGTAGGCCTGATAAGCGTAGCGCATCAGGCAATTTGGCGTCTGTCGTCAATCTCAGTGAGTCAGATTAAGGCGATTAGCCCTGTAGCAGAGACAGAACCTGCTGCGGCACCTAGTTAGCTTTGGACAGCACAGAGTTCCCCGCCTGCTGGATGATCTGCGCTTTCGACATGTTGGACACTTCGGTCGCATAGTCGGCGTCCTGAATACGGGACTGCGCTTCAGACAAGTTGGTGGTGGTGTTGTTCAGGTTGGTGACCGCAGAATCCAGACGGTTCTGGACAGCCCCCAGGGAAGAACGGAATTTATCGACGGATGCGATAGCTTTGTCCAGCAGAGCCAGAGGATCATTAGTTGCTGTGCCAGTAAACTCTTTGGTTGCAGTCGTTGGCAGAGTAGCAGCCGCATCATCGCTCAGTTGC
The DNA here is from genome assembly GCF_000759775.1 of Escherichia albertii NBRC 107761 = DSM 17582. Taxonomy (GTDB): domain Bacteria; phylum Pseudomonadota; class Gammaproteobacteria; order Enterobacterales; family Enterobacteriaceae; genus Escherichia; species Escherichia albertii. Next base: position 644 of record NZ_BBMY01000081.1, on the reverse strand, counting down.
AAAGTGGTAGCTACAGACGTCGTAGCATTAGTCCCACCGTTAACAATCGCATCTGTACCGGTACCATTTGTACCAGCAAGATAGTTTTTACCTTGAACTGTGACATAGCCTACCGCAGCACCAGAACTATTAGTTGTAACTTTAATGGCCTGAGCTGATTGCGTCGCAGGGCTGCCGGTCACAATGCCGTTAACTGGATCGGTATATTTTACATCAGTCGTGTTAAGCGTTACGACACCAGTCGCTTTATCTACAGAAGCAGAGTAGTAATCGTTACCAGATTGGACAACGTAAGTTCCAGTTGCGGTACCATCAGCTTTCTGTACGTTGTGTAATGAAAGATCAGAGGTATCACTTACGCCCAATGTTTTAGCGATTGTCGCCGCCGCAGCATCATCGACACCAAATTTAACGGCAATCGGAGCATCACCTGCCGCAGCACCTGGAACACTGGTAATAGAATCACTAACTTTCAGCGCATTACCCGATACCGAGAACCCTTTCAGTCCCAAAGCAGAAGAGTCAATCTTTTGTAGATCAATGGAAACAGTCTGCCCATCATTCGCGCCAACCTGAATTTTCATCGAACCATCTTTAGCCAGCACGTTCACGCCGTTGAACTGAGTCTGACCAGAGACACGGTG
>NZ_BBMY01000082.1 GCF_000759775.1 Escherichia albertii NBRC 107761 = DSM 17582 | reverse complement strand
CCCACGATATGTTCTGCTGCCAACCGTTACTTGTACCCCATTATCAGAGCGAGCGGCAGCATCCCTTACAGAGGATAAAACGCGATTATCAGGCAAAGTCAGGTTTCTGGTTAAAGAATCCCATGAACATCCCAAATTTACAGGAGTTGGTGATAACATACATGTCTACCTTAAAAATAAACCCATTTTTATTTCCATAACAAATATCACAGCTACATGGCAACAAAAAATTGTGGTACCTTGCCCATACAATAACAAACTATATAGTTGGAATATTATAGTGCACTCCACCTCGTGAATATAACGGTGGATTACCTCTGAACAAATCAGAAAATAGATACTGGAAAAATCTAAAATCGTGACCGGTTTTTGTTAACCACTACAAAAGAGTTTGGATTAGGAAGAGACAGGAGGATAGCAGTTTCCGAGACTATTCAAGCCAACATTGAGTTGCTATCCAAAAGAAGGCGCGAATCATTAATAGACATAATTAAAGTCACTGACACAATCACACTTCATGATGGCTGGACAGGTACGAAACCATTGGCGTGCTCAACATCTCGCTGGTTGATACATTACAGAAATGCAGGGGCTCCAACAGCAGCGAAACAATAATCGTATCAACACATCACGAACCGCTTTCCCCAGCCACGGTATCACGGTATCACGGTATCACGGTATTTTACGAAAGCGCGAAACGCATCTGGACTCTCGTTTGATGGAGACCCGCCAACATTATTTCATGAACTGTGTAGCCAGTCTGCGAGACTATATCGAAATCAGATTAGCGACAAGTTTGCGCAACGTCTGGCTGGACACAAATCCGATTTGATGGCGGCGCGGTATAGAGACAGCCATGGACGGAAGTGGGACAAAATTGAAATCGGCTAATGATTTTATTTTGACCCACAATGACCTTTATACTTTAATTAATTGATAATTAAATTATTTTTCATATACACCTTTTGCCATAAGGATGCCCTTGATGTCTGAATTTGCTGCCCAGCGCATTGCCGAACGTATTGATATCGTGTTAGATATCCTTGTGGCAGGCGATTACCACTCTGCGATCCATAATCTCGAGATACTTAAAGCAGAACTCTTGCGCCAGGTTGCTGCATCTACGCCAGACATTCCGAAAGCACCGTGGGAGATTTAACAATCGTGCTTTCAGGTTTCCCTCTTTAAGGATGCCCGGCGCGTCAGCATTTTTTATTGAGTATTATAACGTTATAAGAATTACAGCGATGAATTCCCGACAACAAACAATTCTACAGATGGTCATTGACCAGGGGCAGGTTAGCGTAACCGAACTGGCAAAAGCCACCGGAGTTTCTGAAGTTACCATTCGCCAGGATCTCAACACTCTCGAAAAACTTAGCTATCTGCGCCGCGCGCATGGTTTCGCCGTGTCGCTTGATAGCGATGACGTTGAAACCCGAATGATGAGTAACTTCCCTCTGAAACGTCAACTTGCCGAGTTTGCCGCTTCATTGGTTCAACCGGGCGAAACCATCTTCATCGAAAATGGCAGCAGCAATGCCCTTCTGGCCCGTACGTTGGGTGAGCAGAAGAAAAATGTCACCATCATTACAGTGAGTAGTTACATTGCGCATTTACTGAAAGACGCCCCCTGTGAAGTCATCTTACTTGGCGGCGTGTATCAGAAAAAAAGCGAAAGTATGGTTGGCCCCTTGACACGTCAGTGTATTCAACAGGTTCATTTCAGTAAGGCTTTTATTGGTATTGACGGCTGGCAGCCTGAAACCGGATTTACTGGCCGTGACATGATGCGTACCGATGTGGTTAATGCGGTGCTGGAAAAAGAGTGTGAAGCAATAATCCTGACTGACAGCTCCAAGTTTGGCGCCGTACACTCATACTCTATCGGCCCGGTGGAGAAATTCAATCGGATCATAACCGATTCGAATATTCGCGCCAGCGATTTTATGCATCTTGAACGCAGTAAACTGACGGTTCACATCGTCGATATTTAATTTTTTCTTTCCCCACGGATGATTTGCTTTTTCGCAAATCATCCGCTCTAAGATGATTCCTGGCTGTTAATTAAGACTATTTACCTGTCGCAAATACCTCAAGGTTGTAAAATTAATATTAGCGATATAACAGGAAGTAACTATCACTTTGCGTGATATAACCCTGCGCGAGAGGATTTCACGGAAATAACTTTATCAGACGGCGTCTTAACTATTATAGTTAAAGAGAGCTTACTTCCGTGAATCATAAATTCAGGAGAGAGTATTATGTTTATAACGAGCAAAAAAACGACCGCGGCTGTTCTGGCGATTACGCTGGCTATGTCTCTGAGTGCCTGTTCCAACTGGTCTAAACGAGACCGCAACACCGCGATCGGCGCGGGCGCAGGGGCTTTAGGCGGTGCAGTACTGACTAATGGCAGCACGCTGGGTACGTTAGGCGGTGCAGCAGTCGGAGGTATTATCGGTCATCAGGTTGGTAAATAACTGTAAATAAATAACGGTTAACAACTCGTAATTATAATACGCTTTACTCTACTCAGAGCAAAAGAATCGAATAATACATACGATAAATTAAATCGAGCCACGGAGAACATCCGTGGCTTTTTTGTTAACCGCCAGCAAGTTTAACTTTCATCCCTTTGGCTTCAAGCAATGATTTTAATAAATCACGCTTATCGCCCTGGATTTCGATAATCCCGTCTTTTACTGCCCCGCCACAGCCGCATTTTTTCTTCAGTTCTGCCGCCAGTTTCGTCAGTTCAGTATCATCGAGATCGATACCCGTTATGAGACAAACGCCCTTACCTTTACGTCCGCTGGTCTGACGTTGAATACGCACTACGCCGTCGCCTTTAGGACGCACTGGCGCGGCTTTCGGTTCGTCGATACGTCCAGTCTCTGTTGAATAGACCAGACGGCTATTGGAATCACTCATCATGCACTCCGTTGTAATGAAGCGTTGATCGCTTTCAGCGTTTGCTCTGGATCTACTGATTGAGTAACCGGGCGCCCGATCACCATATAATCAACTCCGGCAGCCAGTGCCTGTTCTGGCGTCATAATACGGCGCTGGTCGCCAGCATCACTCCCCTGCGGGCGAATGCCAGGGGTAACAAGTTTGAAATCCTGACCAAATGCTTGTTTAAAACGTACCGCTTCCTGAGCCGAACAAACTACACCATCAAGACCACATTTTTGCGTCAGCGCTGCCAGGCGTTCTGCGTAATCAGCAGGTGACAGTGTCACTCCAAGATCAGCCAGATCGCTGGCTTCCATACTGGTCAGCACGGTTACCGCTATAAACAACGGCGCGTCTTTACCAAATGGAACCAGCGCTTCTCGTGCCGCGGTCATCATCCGCGCACCGCCAGAGGCATGAACGTTCACCATCCACACGCCTAAATCGGCGGCGGCAGCCACGGCATGCGCCGCAGTGTTAGGAATATCGTGGAATTTCAGGTCGAGGAAAATATCAAAACCGCGCTGTTGCAGTTCACGAACAAACTGCGGTCCAAACAGCGTAAACATCTCTTTGCCTACTTTCAGGCGACAATCGCGTGGGTCAATCTTGTCGACAAATGCCAACGCAGCATCACGATTATTATAATCGAGGGCAACAACGACAGGAGAGTTCGTAACAGCACAGGAAGAAGATGAAGCAGATAACGTCATGACCAGACCTTCTTGATGATGGGCACCGGAAGTGGCGCAAACAGGTAAACGGCGTGCATTCTACCCGTGGAAATAAAAAATTAACAGGTGCGATTACTCCCCTGTCAGGCTTTTTCACTCAGGTGTTACCGAAGCAAATCGTAAAAATAAACTTTAGTATGTTGTAACTAAAGTCGGGACTTTTTAAAAATTAAAGACCATCAAGGCCACGAATTGGTTTAATGGTCGACCATGCCCGACAAGACGGACAATGCCAGTAGAGCGTGTAAGCGGTAAAACCACACTTCTGGCAGCGATAACGCGGCTTACTACGCACCTTCTCGCCCACCATGTCGCGCAGAACCATCAAACTCTCTTTGGCGCGCCCTTCTTCCGCTTCGTTAAGATGGTAATCCATCAATTTATGGAATACGCGCATCGTCGGATGACGTTGTAGCTGGCGTGTAATATAGACCTGCGCGGCTTCACTACCATCGCGCGCTTCGATGATGTCGGCAAGCATCAGTTCAGCATCGGCACCGGTATTTTCTTCCACCGCACGCTGGAGAAACTCGGCCCATTCAGCTGTTTTACCCAACTGCTGATAACAGGTTTGCAGCATTTCCAGTGTTTCGCTGACCAGTTCCCGGTCCTGGGAGATGACGCGTTGCAGGCTTTCAACCGCTTTTGCGTATTCCCCCTTCGCCATAAAGACACGCCCCATCATGATGGACACGCGAGCGCTGTTTTTGTCGGCTGCGGCCCCTTTTTTCAGTAAGGTCATTGCACGATCAAAATCGTCGCTGGCCATGTGCTGCAGAGCCAATTCGCAATAAAAATGGGCAATTTCGACGCGCTGTTTATCTTTACCCAACTTCACCTGTCGTTCTGCGACATCAATCGCTTTCTGCCATTCGCTGGTGGATTGATAGATTTGCAAAAGCTGTTGCAATGCGCCAACACGGAAGTCAGTTTCATCAGTCAGTTGATTGAACATATCTTCCGCACGATCGTACAACCCGGCAGCCATGTAATCACGCCCCAGTTGCTGAATTGCCAACAGGCGCTGTTCATAGGTCAGCGAAGCACTTTCCATTAAGGTTTGATGAATACGAATGGCGCGATCGACTTCGCCGCGCGAACGAAACAGATTTCCGAGCGTAAGGTGAGCTTCAACGGTGCCTGTGTCCTCTTTGAGCATATCAAGAAACAGGTCTACCGCTTTATCCTGTTGGTTACTAAGCAGGAAGTTAACCCCCGCCACGTAATCACGCGACAGGCGGTTGGCTTCATCTTGCTTGTTTTGTTGCGCACTTCTGCGGCCCATATACCAGCCATAGGCAGCGGCGACAGGCAAAAGCAGAAACAACAACTCCAGCATAGGAAGTTATTCCTTCGCCACTGACGAATGAGGCGCCGCCGCCACATCAGTCGCGGGTGAAAGCTGGTTTTCCAGTCGCTTTATTTTACGTTCAGCGCGCGCCAGAGAAACACGAACTCGCAACCAGAACAGGCCGCAAATCAACCAACCAATAGCAAAACCCGCAGCAAACAATACCGCCAGCAATGTGGAGACCCGATATTCCCCTTGCGCTAACAGATAATTAAACGTTACCTGTTGATCGTTCTGCGCACCTAATGTGACCGAAATCACGAAAATCGCCAACACCAATAAGAAAATGAGTAAATATTTCACATTACTTCCCGTTATGTGGTTAAAGCGAATAAATTATGGTCAACTTACCGCAATAGCCCTTTAAAGTACCATTTTCGCGCCGTCTGCGAAATGGTATCCACGTGTATTGTTGATGATTTAAGGGCTAAATTCGGAAAATCAACCAGCGTTAACTTTCCCGTTCTCGTTGCGCTATTTCGCGATTTTCGTCCGGCGGTGGTGTTAATGGCCCACAAATACGCTGCGCAAGCCAGGTCGCCACCGCTACCAGCGCCCACGAAATTAACGTAGCTATCACTAAATCACGCGGCCAATGCATCCCGAGCACCAGACGGCTCCCCATCACTCCGGTCGCCCAAACCAACAATAGCGCAATAGTTACAGTACGACGGCGCGGCCACAGCAAGCCAACGGCCATTAGCGCCCAACTGGCAGCGAACATTGTGTGACCGGAAGGGAAAGCAAACCCCGTCTCTTTTTGCCAGTGAGTGCGCAAATAGTCCGGGATCATTTTCTCTTCAGCCAACTGTTCTTTCACTAAATTTCCACGTTCTGCACGCTTTAAAGTGTAGAACTCATCAACCGGAATATGATGCGTTTTTTCCAGCCAGATAACAAAAGGCCGTGGTTCCTGAACGCTGTCTTTAATCCAGGATTTTATCCCCTGTCCTGTAAGGATCGCCGCAGCAAGAAGAGCAAACAACATCATTGCCGCTTTGATGCGAAAACGCAGACACCAGAGAAACCAGCCGAATAAAATCAGGTGCGTAATGACGCCCCAGGGTTGAGTGACCGTTTCCGTGACCCAAAAGGCCATTTTCAGCAACCCACTTTGCTCCCCTGGTTGCCAACGCCAACCAGAAATCCATACCGCTATCGGCATAATCAGTAATAGTGCCGCTCCTGCAGCGGTACGTCTGGCAATCGAACGCATGGGCTCTCCTTTTCTATAAGCCTCACAATCATAACTGAAAATGTCTGTACCAGGAAAAATTGACAGATTTGTGCCATTCCGTGAATCATTGATACGTCGTAATTAGGTGAACACCTCCACGTTATGGCAAAATAAGCCAATACAGAACCAGCATTATCTGGAGAATTTCATGCAGCTTAAACGTGTGGCAGAAGCCAAACTGCCAACCCCATGGGGCGATTTCCTGATGGTGGGATTTGAAGAACTGGCAACCGGACACGATCATGTCGCGCTAGTCTATGGCGATATTTCCGGGCATGTCCCGGTGCTTGCGCGCGTCCATTCCGAATGTCTGACCGGTGACGCCCTGTTCAGCTTGCGCTGCGATTGTGGCTTCCAGCTCGAAGCGGCGCTGGCGCAAATTGCCGAGGAAGGCCGTGGTATTTTGCTGTATCACCGTCAGGAAGGTCGTAACATTGGCCTGCTGAATAAAATTCGCGCTTACGCTTTACAGGATCAAGGTTACGATACTGTCGAAGCCAACCACCAGTTAGGTTTTGCCGCTGATGAGCGCGATTTCACTCTTTGCGCCGATATGTTCAAGTTACTCGGCGTCAATGAGGTTCGCCTTCTAACCAATAACCCGAAAAAAGTCGAAATTCTGACCGAAGCAGGAATTAACATTGTTGAACGTGTTCCGTTGATTGTCGGTCGCAACCCAAATAACGAACATTATCTCGATACTAAAGCCGAGAAAATGGGGCATTTATTCAATAAATAACCCTCGCTTGATACAGACTTAATATGCTTGTCGGATGCTCACATCCGGCAAGCACAGGCCTGTCACTTCAACATATTACGAATGACATAATGCAAAATGCCATCGTTCTGGTAATAGGTTAATTCTGCCGCCGTGTCGATGCGACAGCGACACGGCACCACTTCCTGTCGCCCATCATTTCGCATTAGCATCACCGGAACCGTTGCCCCCGGTTGCAAATTTTGCAGATCGACAATATCAATCTTCTCTTCGCCAGTCAGCCCGAGCGTTTTACGCGTTACGCCTTGCGGAAATTCCAACGGCAAAATCCCCATCCCGATTAAATTGGAACGGTGAATACGTTCGAACGATTCAGCAATAACCACGCGAATACCAAGCAGGCGCGGCCCCTTTGCCGCCCAGTCACGGCTGGAGCCTGAGCCATACTCTTTCCCGGCAATCACTGCCAGCGGCGTTTTCTCTTGCTGATAGCGCATTGCAGCATCATAAATAGAGATAACATCGTTGCCGGGTAAATGGCGCGTCATGCCGCCCTCAATACCCGGCACCATTTCGTTCCGAATGCGAATATTGGCGAATGTGCCGCGCATCATTACTTCATGGTTGCCACGCCGCGAACCGTAGGAGTTAAAATCTTTGCGCTCAACGCCACGACTTTGAAGATATCGTCCTGCCGGACTGTCTGGCTTAATACTTCCTGCTGGAGAGATATGATCAGTGGTAACCGAATCTCCCAACATCGCCAGAATACGCGCGCCGTGAATATCTTCTGGTGGAACTGGCGTAGCCTGCATTTCATCAAAGAAGGGGGATAACCGAATGTAGGTTGAGTCATCCTGCCAACTGTAGGTATCGGATCGCGCAACATTAATCTCTTTCCACTCCGCTGTCCCTTCAAAAACTTCCGCGTACTCTTTACGGAACATTTCTGTAGAGACTTGCTCTACCGCACGGGCAATTTCTTGAGCCGATGGCCAGATATCTTTCAGATAAACCGGATCGCCTTTACGATCGTGGCTGAGAGGATCGGTAGTCAGGTTGATATTCATATTGCCCGCCAGCGCATAAGCTACCACCAGCGGCGGCGAAGCCAGCCAGTTAGTTTTAACCAGCGGATGAATACGTCCCTCAAAGTTACGGTTGCCAGACAGCACCGCCCCTACGGTTAAATCCCCTTTTTTGATGGCGGTTTCGATAGGTTCAGGCAGCGGACCAGAGTTACCGATACAAGTAGTACAGCCATATCCCACGAGGTTAAAGCCAAGCTCATCAAGATACGGTGTCAGTTTGGCTTTTGCCAGATAGTCAGAAACAACTTTTGAGCCGGGTGCCAGTGACGCTTTGACCCACGGTTGCTGCTTCAGGCCCAAAGTTACGGCTTTTTTCGCCAACAAACCAGCCGCCATCAGTACTCCGGGGTTGGAAGTATTGGTGCAAGACGTTATCGCAGCGATGACGACTGCGCCATCAGGCAATTGATACTGATGACCGTTCACAACATAATCAACGGGCTGGCGATCTTTCTGCGCGGCATTCACTTCCAGTTCGTTACTGGCGGCAAATGCTTTTGGTACATCGGGCAGCGCAACACGATCCTGTGGACGTTTTGGTCCGGCAAGACTCGCTTCAACGTCATTCATATCCAGTTCTAACGTACTGGTAAAAATCGGTTCATCTCCCGGATTACGCCACAGACTTTGCGCTTTGGCGTATTTCTCAACCAGTTCGACCTGCTCTTCACTGCGACCACTTAAACGCATGTAATCAAGGGTGATCGCATCGATTGGGAAAAAGCCGCAGGTTGCACCATATTCTGGCGACATGTTGGCAATCGTTGCGCGATCCGCCAGCGGTAGCGAATCCAGTCCATCGCCATAAAATTCGACAAATTTACCGACCACACCGTGTTTACGCAGCATTTGTGTAACGGTGAGAACAAGGTCCGTGGCAGTGATACCTTCACGTAATTTACCCGTAAGTTTAACCCCCACCACATCAGGAATAAGCATAGAAATCGGCTGGCCTAACATCGCTGCTTCCGCCTCGATCCCGCCAACGCCCCATCCCAGCACGCCAAGACCGTTAATCATAGTTGTGTGCGAATCAGTACCGACCAGCGTATCTGGATAAGCAATCCATTCACCGTTCTGTTGTTCACTCCACACCGCCTTGCCGAGATATTCGAGGTTAACCTGATGGCAAATCCCTGTACCGGGCGGCACAACACTGAAGCGGCTGAATGCCTGCTGGCCCCATTTCAGGAAGACATAACGCTCGTGATTACGCTCCATTTCCAGGCGAACGTTCTCCTCGAATGCTTCATCATCGCCAAAGCGATCAACGGTCACCGAGTGATCGATAATCAGATCGACTGGTGAAAGCGGATTCACCTTCGCTGTATCGCCACCAAGACGTTTTACCGCTTCGCGCATCGCCGCAAGATCAACGACAGCAGGTACGCCGGTAAAGTCCTGCATCAGCACTCTTGCCGGACGGTAAGCAATTTCACGATTGGCATGGGCGTTTTTCAACCATCCGGCCAACGCCTGAATATCTTTTCCGGTAATGGAATTGCCGTCCTGCCAGCGCAACAGGTTTTCAAGCAGTACTTTAAGTGACTTCGGCAGACGGGCGATATCGCCCAGTGATTTAGCAGCAAGCGGCAGGCTGTAGTAGTGGTAAGTTTTATCTTTGACCTGCAACGTGTCCTTACTGGCTTCTCGTAGGGTTAACGACATAGCTCCTCCTTAATGACAGGGTTTGCGATGCCCTGATTCTCTTCAGGGTGAATATTAAAGATAACACAAACATAACGTAACGATTTGATAACAACTCAAATTGATAAAAGAGAAGAAACCTTGCGGAGATAAAAAAGAAAACCTCGCCGTAGCGAGGTCAGAAACGAGTAAGAGAGGTAAAGCGATTGATATGATTGATAAAAAGATGAGACAAATCCCAACGAAACTCATATAAAAACGCCGAAAATAACGCCAATAATTATTTCTCCGGCAATTTGATATCTTTAAACATGGCCTCAATTTCTTCATTGGAACGCAACGCCACAGCGGCATCGACGACATCTCGCGTTAAATGCGGTGCAAAACGCTGAATAAAATCATACATATAGCTGCGTAAAAATGTACTGCGACGAAAACCAATTTTAGTTGTGCTATGGCTGAAAATATCATGTGCATCGACACGAACTAAATCAGGATCAGAAACCGGATCAACGGCCATGCTGGCAATCACCCCTACCCCCAGACCTAACCGGACATACGTTTTAATGACATCGGCATCTGTTGCCGTAAAGACAATTCGCGGCGTCAGCCCTGCGCGGTTAAAGGCTGTATCCAGTTCGGAGCGTCCGGTAAAACCAAAGGTATATGTCACCAACGGATACTGCGCCAGTTCTTCAATTGTGATGGCATTTTTTCCCGCGAGCGGATGGTCTGGAGTAACGACAATAGCCCGGTTCCAGTGGTAGCATGGCAACATCACTAAATCTTCATATAAATGAAGAGCTTCCGTGGCGATAGCAAAATCGGCATTGCCTTTAGAGACAGCATCGGCAATTTGCGTCGGCGACCCCTGATGCATATGCAAAGAAACGCGGGGATAACGCTCAATAAAACCTTTGATGACGTTTGGCAACGCGTAGCGTGCCTGGGTATGAGTGGTAGCGATATACAGCGAACCTTTATCCGGCCAGGTGTGCTCTCCGGCAACAGATTTAATGGCGTCCACTTTTGACAGAACTTCACGAGCGATGCGGATAATTTCCTGCCCCGCTGGGGTTACCTGAGTCAAATGCTTACCGCTGCGGGAAAAGATTTGGATGCCCAACTCATCTTCCAGCATTCTGACTTGCTTACTGATCCCTGGTTGTGATGTATAAAGTCCTTCAGCTGTTGATGAGACATTCAGATTGTGATTGACCACCTCAACAATATAGCGAAGCTGCTGTAATTTCATGTTAAACCATCCACTTAGACGCCATCAGTACATCGTTTTTTAGCCATGCCTGAAATATGGCTAATACGATTTAATAATAAAAAAAGTGTTAACTATAACCACTATATCATTTATAACTTTAGTGTATAGGTGTGAGGAAAAAATAATATAAAACGCAAAAAGGGCCGCTTTCGCGACCCTTCACCTTTAAAAAACAGACAGAATTAAAGGTTATTTTTTACCTTCAACCCATTTGCCATCAACATAAAATGCTGACCAGCCGGTTGCCTTTCCATCTTTTTCAGAAGAAACATATTGCTGCTTCGTTTTACGGCTAAAGCGAACCGTTGTCTTATTGCCTTCTGGATCCTGCTGCGGCGCATCGGCCAGATAACGCAATTTTTCCGGCAGACGATCGCGGAAACGATAAAGTTCTTCCACCAGCGGAGCACGGGTTTCACGTGATTTCGGGAAAGTATTTGCGGCAAGAAATACCCCGGCAGCACCGTCACGAAGCACAAAATAAGCATCCGATTTTTCGCACGGTAATTCTGGCAGTGGAACCGGATCTTCTTTTGGTGGCGCGACTTCGCCGCTACGCAAAATCTTACGCGTGTTTTTACACTCTTCGTTGGTGCAGGCCATGTATTTACCAAAACGCCCCATTTTCAGGTGCATCTCAGAACCGCATTTTTCACACTCAACGATCGGGCCGTCATAACCTTTAATGCGGAATTCGCCTTCTTCGATTTCGTAACCATCGCAGGTTGGGTTATTACCGCAGACATGCAATTTACGTTTCGGATCGATGAGATAGCTGTCCATCGCCGTACCACATTTCGGGCAACGACGCTTGGCGCGCAGAGCATTGGTTTCAGCGTCTTCGCCTTCCAGCACGTTAAGCACTTCGTTTTCCGGCACCAGGTTAATGGTGGTTTTGCAACGCTCTTTTGGCGGTAGCGCATAGCCGGAACAGCCCAGGAAAACCCCGGTGCTGGCAGTGCGAATCCCCATTTTGCGACCGCAGGTCGGGCAGTCAATGCTGGTCAGAACCATCTGGTTCGGGCGCATACCGCCCTCTTCTGGATCTTTTTCAGCTTTATCAAGCTGCTGGGTGAAATCTGAGAAGAAGTGGTCCAAAACGGCTTTCCACTCTGCTTCGTGATTTGCCACCTGGTCCAGACTGTTTTCCATCTGCGCGGTAAAGTCGTAGTTCATTAATTCGCGGAAATTTTCTTCCAGGCGATCGGTAACGATCTCCCCCATTTTTTCCGCATAGAACCGACGGTTTTCCACACGCACATAGCCACGATCCTGAATGGTCGAAATGATCGACGCATAGGTTGACGGACGACCAATGCCGCGTTTTTCCAGCTCTTTAACCAGCGAGGCTTCGCTGAAACGGGCTGGCGGTTTGGTAAAGTGCTGGGCCGGCGTCAATTCAACTAACGTCAGAGAGTCGCCTTTATCAACTGGCGGTAAAATGCGGTCTTCATCGCCTTTACGCAGTGCCGGCATCACTTTCGTCCAGCCGTCGAAACGCAGAATACGTCCACGCGCTTTCAGACGGAAATCTCCAGCGCCAACGGTCAACGTGGTGGAATCATATTTAGCCGGGGTCATTTGGCAGGCCACAAACTGACGCCAGATTAACTGGTACAGCTTCTGAGCATCCGCTTCCATATCCTTCAATGATTCTGCCATCACATTGACGTCAGAAGGACGAATCGCTTCATGCGCTTCCTGTGAATTTTCTTTACTGGCGTATTGATTCGGACTTTCCGGCAGATATTTCTTACCGAAATTATCGCTGATATAGCCACGCACCATATTCACCGCATCCTGACTCAGGTTAGTTGAGTCGGTACGCATGTAAGTGATGTAGCCAGCTTCATACAAACGCTGCGCCATCATCATGGTTTTTTTCACGCCAAAACCAAGGCGGGTACTGGCGGCCTGTTGCAGCGTAGAGGTAATAAAAGGAGCGCCTGGCTTGCTGGTAGTCGGTTTGTCTTCACGTTCCAGTACGCTATAGCGCGCTTTTTCCAGTAGACTCACCGCTGCCAGAGTCTGTTCTTTATTGACCGGACGGAAAGGTTTGTCGTTCTGATGGGTCACCTGCAAGGCCAAAGCCTCGCCTGATGGCGTCGTCGTGCTGGCGTCCACTTCCCAGAACTCTTCCGGGACGAACGCTTTGATTTCACGTTCACGCTCGACGACCAGGCGGACAGCCACCGACTGCACTCGCCCAGCAGAAAGACCGCGCGCAATTTTTTTCCACAACAGCGGCGAAACCATATATCCCACCACCCGGTCCATAAAGCGACGCGCTTGTTGGGCATTAACACGATCGATATTCAGTTCGCCTGGTTGGTTAAATGCCTGGCGGATCGCGTTTTTAGTAATTTCGTTAAACACCACCCGGCTATAGCGCGCATCATCGCCGCCAATAACTTCCCGCAGGTGCCATGCAATGGCTTCCCCTTCGCGGTCAAGGTCGGTTGCGAGATAGATGTGATCGGCTTTTTCAGCCAGTTGTTTCAGTTCAGAGACGACCTTCTCTTTACCTGGCAACACTTCATAGTGCGCCTCCCAATTGTGCCACGGGTCAACCCCCATACGGTTGACGAGAGCGCCACGTTCATCCTTTTTAGGCTTTTTAGCCGTCTTGGTGGAGGTAGAGTCGGCACTCTTTTTGGCTGCTGAGCCACTGGTCGGCAAATCGCGGATGTGACCAACGCTGGATTTCACCACGTAGTCACTACCCAGATACTTGTTGATCGTTTTGGCTTTTGCCGGGGACTCAACGATGACAAGAGCTTTACCCATATTCACCTTACCTAATTTGATTCTTCCAGGAATGCGTCGCACGTTGATAAACCTTCCGCTGGCAACGAGTTACCGATATGGACTCGCTCTCTGCGGATATCAACCCCTTGTCGTGACTCTGTTCACGAAAAATTCAGGTGACTGAGTTAACAGGTCTTGGCCTACAGGCGCTATAGCACGACGGAATTTTGGTCGAATGTCAAGCAAATCTATTGCCAGATTGACGAAAGCGTCACACTGTACCTGATAAAATTCGTTACGCAACTTTATTAGCATGCAAAATCCAAAGTTGCCAGTAAGACACTCTTGACACCCGAGTGGTATATTTGTCTGTAAGCCATGTCTGGCGTAGACTAATGTCCTTGTTTAAGGAGTAAATAATGAACAAAGAGACACAACCCATCGACCGCGAAACGCTGTTGAAAGAGGCCAACAAAATCATTCGTGAGCATGAGGACACGCTTGCGGGGATTGAAGCCACCGGCGTCACGCAGCGTAATGGCGTGCTGGTGTTTACCGGCGATTACTTTTTAGATGAACAAGGATTGCCGACTGCGAAAAGCACTGCAGTGTTTAATATGTTCAAACACCTGGCCCATGTGCTCTCAGAAAAATATCATCTGGTTGATTAAGTAAAACGCGAGGCCCGGGCCTCGCGTTTCTCTTTTACATTAAAGGCTTTTGCCCACGTTGCCACCAGCGTAGCAACAAGCGATCGGCGCTCTCCGCCGCACTACCGGTAAATCGATCGATTAACCGTTTACGCTGCATATAGCGCACATTGACCACTTCGCGACCTTCCATCAGGTTAAGAATAACATCGTCACTAGTGTTAATTTCGTCAACTAACCCTTTCTCTACAGCCTGTTGTCCATACCAGTGTTCACCGGTTGCCACCTGCTCAATATCCAGAGACGGACGCATACGCTTCACAAAATCCTTAAACAACTGATGTGTTTCGTTCAGTTCTTCACGGAATTTCTCGCGCCCTTCTTCGGTATTTTCCCCTAAGAACGTCAATGTGCGCTTATATTGCCCGGCAGTATGCAGCTCGATATCAATATCTTTGTTTTTCAGGAAACGGTTGAAGTTGGGCATTTGCGCCACAACGCCAATGGAACCGACAATGGCAAACGGTGCGGAAACAATTTTATCCGCCACGCAGGCCATCATATAACCGCCGCTGGCAGCCACTTTGTCTACCGTGACAGTTAACGGAATCTTTTTATCGCGCAAACGTTGCAACTGCGAGGCGGCCAGACCGTAGCCATGCACCACGCCGCCGGGACTTTCCAGACGCAGGACCACCTGATCTTGCGGCTTAAATGCCGCTAACACTGCGGTGATCTCTTCACGCAGTGAATTCACTTCATGCGCGTCCATACTTCCTTTGAAATCCAGCACCCAGACGCGGGGCTTGCCTTCAGTCAGTACTTCGCCCAATTTAGCTTTTGCTTTTGCAGATTTCGCCTCTTGCTTATGCTTTTTCTTCTGCGCTTTGTGCCATTGTTTTTGCTGATGCGGATCCATCAGCGCCGCCGCCAGTTCTTCTTTCATCTCCTTATATTGTTCGCTGAGATTGTTGACTCGTAACTCGCCGCGCTGGCGTTTATTACGCTGGGCAACATTAACAATAATGACGGCAATAACCGCAATCGCCACAACAACGGTGACGATTTTCGCCAAAAACAAACCATATTCAGACAACAATTCCACAAGTCCCACCTTGGTTAAACAATGCGTTGATTCACAGTTTACAACAGGCATGTTAAGCCGTCTCGTAGAGATGTTATTGCTGCAAAAGTATGACAAGGTATTCATTTTGCGGCGTTATCGCCCCGGACCGATTGAAATACCCCTCGGTTTAAGGCATAAAGCCCCAAAGTCATAAAATACACTGGCAACGCGGCTGATCATGTCGTCGAGGAGTAGCCATGCATTACCAACCAAAACAAGATTTGCTCAATGATCGTATTATCCTGGTGACGGGCGCCAGCGACGGAATTGGTCGTGAAGCCGCGCTGACTTATGCGCGCTATGGTGCAACGGTGATTTTACTGGGCCGAAACGAAGAAAAATTACGTCAGGTCACCCAGAAGATTGTCGATGAAACGCATCGCCCGGCGCAATGGTTCATTCTCGATTTACTGACCTGCACTCCCGAGGATTGCCAGCAACTGGCGCAAAGAATTGCGGTTAACTATCCGCGTCTGGACGGCGTTCTGCATAATGCCGGATTACTCGGCGATATTTGTCCAATAAGCGAACAAAATCCACAGGTCTGGCAGGACGTCATGCAGGTTAACGTGAATGCCACTTTTATGCTCACCCAGGCGCTGCTTCCTTTATTACTCAAATCAGACGCAGGTTCTCTGGTCTTTACTTCATCAAGCGTTGGGCGTCATGGACGAGCCAATTGGGGCGCTTATGCAGCGTCGAAATTTGCCACCGAAGGGATGATGCAGGTACTGGCTGATGAATATCAGCATCGCCTGCGCGTCAACTGCATTAATCCGGGTGGAACACGCACCGCTATGCGTGCCAGCGCATTCCCGACTGAAGATCCACAAAAACTCAAAACGCCCGCAGATATCATGCCACTGTACCTCTGGCTGATGGGCGATGACAGCCGCCGTAAAACCGGCATGACCTTTGACGCCCAACCGGGCCGTAAACCAGGAATCTCTCAATGAGCGAAGAACGCTATCAACAGCGTCAGCAACGCGTTAAAGATAAAGTGGATGCCCGTGTGGCGCAGGCACAGGATGAACGCGGCATTATCATCGTCTTTACTGGCAACGGTAAAGGCAAAACTACTGCCGCATTTGGCACGGCAACTCGCGCGGCAGGTCATGGTAAAAAGGTAGGCGTCGTGCAGTTTATTAAAGGCACCTGGCCTAACGGCGAGCGGAATCTGCTGGAACCACACGGTGTCGAATTTCAGGTGATGGCGACTGGATTTACCTGGGATACACAGAACCGCGAATCTGATACTGCCGCCTGCCGCGAAGTCTGGCAACATGCAAAAAGAATGCTGGCAGATCCTTCGCTGGATATGGTTTTGCTTGATGAGCTGACCTATATGGTGGCGTATGATTATTTGCCGCTGGAAGAGGTATTACAGGCGTTAAATGATCGGCCATATCAGCAGACAGTGATTATCACGGGACGTGGCTGCCATCGGGATATTCTCGAACTGGCAGATACGGTGAGTGAGTTACGCCCGGTCAAACATGCGTTTGATACGGGTGTAAAGGCGCAGATAGGGATTGATTATTAGGTAAAAGCACCTCAAAAATAATTTTTGAGGTGCTAATTTTAGATACCAGACGAGCTAATTAGTCACAACGAAACCCAGCAGAGTTTTAATCTTATTGAAGTGAGCAGGATATGCCGCATCATTATCCACATCAACATCTTCAATAAATAGAAGTAATTCCGTAATCAAATCATTAGCATCTTCATAACTAATGTTAGTTAGTTCTGGTGATGTTTGCGAGCCATAATTAATTGTCAGGTTATTCATTACTGACAAAACCAGAATAAAATATTTGTGACATATATCGCAGGTTGTTCGATTTCCTAACGCATAGTACAGCATATTAAACAACGCCAGTATTCGTCGATTTTGTACATCGTTCATAATGACCTCCTATAACATGACTCCGCTGGCAATAAGAAGTTTTGCCAGCTCCTCTGACGCCTGTAATCCACTGATAACCTGGGCCCGAAGGATCTCATTCTTACGCTTTAAATCGGCTTTTGAGAGCGATTTATTAGAGTATAAATCTTGTAAATGATTCCCTTTGTCCATGAAGGCATTAATAGCTTGTATTGCTGGAACTGCCGGCTCAGTTGAACGCAGTCTACTTTCATTAAGACTAATTACCGCACTTAAGAATTCTTGTCTGTTCTTTAACGTATTAAACTCTGTATTCTTCATGTTTTTTGTGATTTATTATAGTAATAAAAGTTATCACTAATGGTGGCAAAGGTCTGCCATTTCATTTGCTGCTGTTTCGTCGCTATGTCATCAAGTAAGTTTTGTAGATTCTTTTGCAACCTGGGCCAGTCACTACTTACCGTATTACCTATGTTTTCCGCCTTAATTTTTTCCTTATATAATCCATTGAAATATTGCACAAGATCTTTAACTGCCACGGCAGATTTAGTTAACTCTTCATTTTCTGAAAGACCCAGTAATTTTTGGGCATTATTAGCATGATCGAGCGCCTGGTTTAGCAATATAATTTGTTCACTATCCTTAATATCCATATTTTCAGTCAACAGTTCCACGTAGGCACTCATACTGTTAATAATTTCAAGTGAAGCCAATAGCTTTTGTTTTTCTGTTACCACCAATCGTATTTTATTAATATCTTTATGCGATGCTTTAGCCCCTTTCTCAGATTGCAAACATAATGACTCTTTGTTGACGTTATTTTCTATAATAGTTTCATAATCAGGTCGCGGAGCACAGTCTGGATTAGTCGCATAAAAATTAACAAGGAAGTTTTCACGAGAAGCATAGTATTGTTTAAAGAAACTTGCATTCGCCGCTACTGCCCTGTTCCCTGCGGTAATAACAGACTCAGCTTGTTCATTCCTTAATGCTTCTGTCGCACAGCCAGAAAGCATTAACAGCGATAGAAATACTCCACTATATCTAATCATAACCCACCTCTTGGCGTTGAGTTTATCTCAGATAATTAAATAGTAATGTGGCTATTTCCGAACATTATTCATAAGCAAGTATGAAATTAAATTAAAATACTGCGACTATTTATCATGCTTCAAATGAAGAAAAGGCCCCGCAGGGCCTTTATTTTATACTTAACTCAAATTAACCGTTATTATTACGTCCACCAGAACGGCGCCCGCCGCTCATCTGACTGTGACGCTTAACTGCACGACGAATCTGATTCGCCTTCATGCGACGACGGTCTTTCTCAACAGCCACTTTAGAACTGGTTTCCGGCGGAAGTTCCACCAGCTCACGCAGATAGTTAGTCTGAGCAAGATCAAGTTCAGTCCAGCCGCCGCGCGGCAGCCCTTTTGGCAGCGGAATGTCGCCATAACGTACACGGATCAGACGGCTCACCTGCACACCAACCGCTTCCCACAGACGACGAACTTCACGATTACGTCCTTCAGTCAGGGTCACGTTATACCACTGATTAATGCCTTCGCCGCCACTGAATTTGATCGTTTTAAATGCTGCCGGACCATCTTCCAGTTGAACTCCACGACTTAAATCGCGCAGTTTCGTATCATCAACCTGACCAAACACGCGTACAGCATATTCACGTTCAACTTCACGGCTTGGGTGCATGAGGCGGTTTGCCAGTTCACCGTCAGTGGTGAACAACAACAGGCCGCAAGTGTTAACGTCGAGACGACCTACGGCAATCCAGCGTGCGCCACGTAATTTCGGCAAACGATCGAAAACGGTTGGACGCCCTTCCGGGTCATTACGAGTACACAACTCACCTTCCGGTTTGTAATAAGCCAGAACACGACAAATTTGTTCGACTGACTCGCGCACCGAAACCAGGTGACCATCAATACGAATTTTCAGTCCAGGGGTAACTTCAACGCGATCGCCAAGTTTAGCAATTTTGCCATCAACACTGACGCGACCGGCTTCAATAATAGACTCAATTTCACGGCGAGAACCGTGGCCAGCACGCGCCAGCACTTTCTGTAATTTTTCGCTCATAGAGCTTCCTTCAGGTGTCGCCTTCACAGGCGTCGAACAGGAGAATCAACGGCGCCTTATGGCGCCATTTTAAGGTCGCGTAGTATACAGAGTTACGCGCTTATAAGAAAGGCTTCACATCACCTACGCCTTCACGCACCACCACTGGCGTATTATCGGTAAGATCGATAACCGTCGTCGGTTTCTGCCCGAGATAGCCGCCGTGGATAATCAAATCCACCTGTTTTTCCAACCTGTCTTTGATCTCTTCGGGATCGGATTCGGTAAATTCGCTACCAGGCAACATCAACGAGGTGGAGAGCATCGGTTCACCTAGTGCTTCAAGCAGCGCCTGAGCAATGGGGTTAGACGGCACGCGCATCCCAATAGTTTTGCGTTTTTCCTGCAACAGACGGCGAGGTACCTCTTTCGTTCCTTTCAGGATGAACGTGTAATTGCCCGGCGTATTGTTTTTCATCAGACGAAACGCGACGTTATCGACAAACGAATAGGTCGAAAGCTCAGAAAGATCGCGACACATCAGAGTAAAGTTGTGACCGTCCGGCAGCTGACGAATACGACAAATGCGCTCCATCGCGTTTTTATCTTCAATTTTACAACCGAGCGCATAGCCGGAATCGGTTGGATAGACAATCACCCCGCCTTTACGCACAATCTCCACCGCCTGATTAATCAGGCGCTGTTGCGGGTTTTCAGGATGAATATAAAAAAACTGGCTCATAATTCCCTCTCTGTGGTGTTCTGCGGCTGCTCCCATAGCTGCCAGACGCCTTCAACGCCTGCGGGCAGCCAGAGTTTACGACCCAGTTCGATCCACGGGCACGGTTGATGAAAATCAGATCCTTGTGATGCCCATAAATGGTGCTGGCGGGCAAGCGTCGCCAGTTGGGTACGTTCATTGGGCGATTGCTGGCACTGCGCGACTTCCATCGCGTCGCCGTGATGTTCGGCAAAATGTGCAACCAATCTTTTCAGCCATTTAGCACTAAGATTGTACCGCCCTGGATGAGCCAGCACCGCCTTACCGCCAGAATGATGAATGACATCAATAGCTTGTTCTATTGTACACCACTGTGGCGGAACGTATCCGGTTTTCCCACGCGCCAGATATTTTTTAAAGACATCCGCTATTGAACTGGCTTTTCCGCGTTCCACCAGAAAACGGGCAAAATGGCCGCGCGTAACCGCCCCGCCCTGCGCCAGTCGTTGTGCGCCTTCCAGCGCACCGGGTATTTGCGCTTTTTCCAGTCTTTCGGCAATCAGCTGCGCCCGTTGATTACGCCGTTCTGTCTGCTGCGCGAGGAACTCGCACATTAGCGGATGAGTAATATCAATATTCAGCCCGACAATATGAATTTCATGATTTTCCCAGACCGTGGAAATTTCCACGCCGGGAATAAGATTCAGCGCCAGTCCCGAACGTGAAATTTCCTCTCTTGCTGGTGCGATTGCAGCTGTGGTGTCATGGTCGGTGATTGCCAGGGTGCCGACGCGCATCTCGACTGCACGGTGCACCAATGCTTCTGCCGTCAGGCTGCCATCGGAAGCTGTGGTATGGCTGTGCAGGTCGTAAATCACTGCGTAATTCGTGTCGCTCAAGGCGCACTCCCGTTTTGGATAATGTTTATTGCGCCGACATCATAACGGTTCTGGCAAATATTCTGAAATGAGCTGTTGACAATTAACCATCGAACTAGTTAACTAGTACGCAAGTTCACGTAAAAAGGGTATCGACAATGAAAGCGATTTTCGTACTGAAAGGTTGGTGGCGCACTTCCTGAAACGGGCAGTGTATTCACCATGCGTAAAGCAATCAGATACCCAGCCCGCCTAATGAGCGGGCTTTTTTTGT